>NZ_JBCGDP010000005.1:0-239294 GCF_038739875.1 Flavobacterium polysaccharolyticum | reverse complement strand
TTACCACCAATGTGTCTGGTACGGTAACAGCTTTAGTAATAGATGCGAATGGATGTCCAATTTCAGCTGCGGTTAGTGTACCAGTGGTTCCATTAAATCCACCAACGGATATGAATATTAGTGGTACTCCAGTATATTGTGCGCCAGTTGCTAGTACTACAAGTACAGTAACTATTACTACTACCAATGGGGTAGGCGCATTGACTTATGCTATACTTTCTCCAGCTACAGCTACTGGAAATACTTCAGGAGCAACTAGTGGAATATTCACTTTATTAGCTCCAGATACTTATGTATTCCAAGTAACCGATGCCAATGGTTGTACTTACCAAGAGTCGTATACTGTAGCTCCAGTTACTCCTATTGCTATAGTAGGAGCATTGGTAAATGATATTTCATGTGATGCTTCAAACGGAACGACAAATAACGGTTCTGCTAGTTTTACAGTAACAGGATTTAGTGCAAGTGGTAATTATTCAATTGGGGTAACAAGTGTACCAGCTGCATTACCATTTACACAAACTGTTGCTGCAGATGTAATTACTTTAACAGGTCTTTCAGCAGGAACGTATACCGTAACTGTAACGGATACTACAACTGGTTGTACAGCCAATGATGCTGTTACTATTGCTTTACCAGCTCCAATTGTGTTTACAGCTACAGCAAGTAAAGTATTCTGTTCACAAGATGTTTCTACTATCACAGTAGGTGGAGTAACAGGTGGAACAGGAACGTATACTTATGCAGTGGTAGCGGGTGGTGCACCAGCACCAGCAGTTGGATCATACAGCACTAGTGCAATCTTAACTGTAGACACGAACTTGACGGCATTGTCTTGGGATGTATATGTTAAAGATGCCAATGGTTGTATTGCAATGCAAAACGTAAGCGTTGTAAGCGATGCAGCACCAACGATTGTAGCTCCAGCAGCGCAATGTTACGTAGGTGCACCATTGACAGTAGATTTAAGTCCAAATACAATAACCACTACTTATAATGGTACTAAATCATATACATTAGATGGTACAGCCATTGCTACTTCAATAGCTACCTTCACTGCACCAGGAACTTATGTATTGGGTATCAAAGATGACAATGGCTGTGAGGCTTTTGTAAATTATACTATTCAATCGCAATTGTTAGCCAATGCGGTATTGACCAAAGACTTGTATTGTGCTGCTCCAGTAAATGCTACTATCGACGTAACTATTACTGGTGGAGTGGCCCCATACAGCTACCAAATGTTATTAAATGGAGCGCCATCAGGAGTTGCAACTCCAGTAGTTGGTTCAACATTTACAGCTTCTGTTGCAGCTTCTGGAATGTACAGTTTTGTAATTACCGATAGTAATGCAGCAACTTGTACAGTAACATCGAATGTAGTGGAGGTAACTACTCCAGCTACACCAACGTTTACAGAAGTTCATACTAATGTAACTTGCTATGCAGGTTCAGATGGAACCATAACAGTTACTCCTGCCAACGGCGTAGCACCATACACTTTTGTACTTTCAGGTACAGGAGCCAATACAACAGGTGATGCAACGGGTATCTATACTGGATTACCAGCTGGATCTTATACTGTTGTAGTAACAGATGCTAAAGGATGTACTTCTGTGGCAGCACCAGCTATTCCAATTACTGCACCAGCAGTAGTATCGGCTACGATTTCAGTTACTACAGGATTAACTTGTGGAGCAGGCAATGCGACACAAGCAGCTACTGTAGAAGTTATTGCTAGCGGAGGAACAGCTCCTTACCAATATAACTTTAACGGATTAGGATTCACGCCAACTAATACTTTTACCACCAATGTGTCTGGTACGGTAACAGCTTTAGTAATAGATGCGAATGGATGTCCAATTTCAGCTGCGGTTAGTGTACCAGTGGTTCCATTAAATCCACCAACGGATATGAATATTAGTGGTACCCCAGTATATTGTTTACCAGTTTCTAGTCAAACAAGTACGGTAACTATTACTACCACTAATGGAGTAGGAACATTGACTTATGCTATACTTTCTCCAGTAACAGCTACTGGAAATACTTCAGGAGCAGCAAGTGGAATTTTCACTTTATTAGCCCCTGATACTTATGTATTTGAAGTGACTGATGCTAATGGTTGTAAGTACCAAGAGTCTTATACTGTAGCTCCAGTGACCAATATTACGGTGGCGGTTTCGGCTACTACGGATGTGACTTGTTTTAGTGCAGGTAATGGCTCGGCTACTTTTAATGTGGCTAATTTTGGAAGTACTTTCTCAACGTCAATTAGTCCAACTGTTCTGTTCACACAGACAGCAAACCAAGTTACGTTATCTAATTTACTACCTAATACTTACACAATTACAGTAACGGATGACATTACTGGTTGTACAGCAACAGCTAATGTAATTATTACGCAACCCGCAGCAGCTTTAGATTTTAATGCTACAGCTACAAATATAAATTGTGATAATGATGAGTCTACAATTACAGTTACGGCAACAGGAGGTACATTAGATTATAAATATGCTGTGGTTATTGCAGGTGCTTCAGCGCCAGCGCCAACAGCTTATGGATTAAGTGACCAACTTACAGTAGATACGAACACTGGCGCCAGTATGATTTGGGATGTTTATGTAATGGATGCGAAAGGTTGTTTTACTTTCAAACAAGTAACTCTACAAACCGATGCTAATCCTATTATTACTTCGGCAGTAGCCGCTCAATGTCCAAGTGCTACTGGTACGTATGACATTACGGTGACGGCTTCTGGATTCAGCCCAGCTTTACAATACAGCGCTGATGGTACTAATTATCAAACTGGCAATGTTATCACTGTGAATGCACCAGGTAACTATACTATTACAGTAAAAGATGCTAACGGTTGTATTTCTGTTGGATCCTCAGTAACGATTGTTGATCCGCTTATTTTAACACCAACCGTAAGCACACCAGTTACTTGTACTGATGGTGATGGTGTAATAACGGTGAGTACAACTGGTGGTTCTGGTAATTATGAATATAATATTGATGGAGGTACATTTGCTTCGGTAACTTCGTTCTCAAATGTTGCTTCAGGAAATCATACTATTGGTGTTCGTGATACGACAACATTATGTGAAGTATTTGCCACTGTGAATCTACAAGTCGCTACACAAGTTACAGGTTTTGCCTTAGCCAAAACTGAGGTGACTTGTAATGGAGGAACCGATGGATCAATCACAGCAACGATGGATACTCCAGCACCAGGCGTAAATGATAATCCTGTTTATACGTATACATTGACTGGAACTACGACTGTAGGTAATTTACCAGTAACGAGACCAGTACAAACTTCTCCATTATTTAGTGGTTTAGCGGCAGGTAGTTATACTGTTGTAATAACTTCAGAAAGAGGATGTACAGATACAGAGACCATAACTATATTTGAACCAGGGCTAATTACGGTTCCTGCTCCAACAGTTGTTCAATTTGGTTGTGCATCAGGAAATGCGGGTAACTTAGCTACTATTACGGTTACTGGAGTTACAGGTGGTTCAAATACCTACTTGAATTATGAATTCATTAAAGTAGGCTCACCAAATACGGTGGTTCAATTGAGTAACAGCAATGTGTATACTGAAGCGAATGTTTTAGGAGGTTCTTATATCGTAAATGTTTATGACGATAAAGGATGTATCGGGACATCAACAGCTGCCATCAGCATTGCTCCTTATATTCAATTGGATAAAGTGAATGTGGTGGTAAACCAAGCCATTACTTGTAACAATTTAGAGGATATTGATGTTTCGGTTAGTGCTATTGGCGGGACACCTGCTAACTTGCAGTTTACAGTTCAAGATGTAACCTATGATAATAGTGTTACTCCTCCAACAGCAATTAAAGGAAGTGTATATAATTTACCTCCAGTTTCAATAGTTGGTGGTGTGGCTACATTTACTAATTTACCAGTAGGTAACTACGAAATTGCCGTTAGGAATTTAGATACAAATTGTGAAATAATTGCTGTACACTACGTAAACCAACCGAATACATTTGATTTGACTATCGATAACGTAGTGGATATAACTTGTTTCGGAGATGCCAGCGGAAGTGCTAGAGTGACTTTAATTGATAGAGTGCTGTCACCAGTTGATAATGCTGGACCGTTTGATTATACGGTTTATGATATTGCGAATCCATTAGCTCCAGTAGTGGTGGTGCCAACGACTAATAGTCCAACGTTTGGACCTATTACTCTTACTGGTTTACGAGCAGGTACGTATATGATTACTGCTAATTTGACCCAAACACCATTCTGTACCGTAAGTAAAAACTTTACCATTACAGGTCCTAGTGAAACTTTAGTGATTAGTGAAACGCATACAGACATTACCTGTGTAGCTGGTAATAATGATGGTTCTATTTCGGCTACCGCTACTGGTGGATGGCCTGGTGGGTATGAATTCCAATTGGAAAGAGGAGCTACTGTGGTTACTCCATGGTCAACGGTAAGTAACTTCAATGGTTTAACTGCTGGAAACTATACCGTGAAAGTTAGAGATCCAAAAGGATGTGAAGTATCTACTACTGTGCCATTGGTTATTCCAACTCCAATAGCCTTTATTGCTACGCCAAGTACTACTTTGTTGACTTGTAATGGTGATACGAATGCGACCATTACTGTTAGTGCTCCAACAGGAGGACAAGGATCTAATTACTTGTACACCTTGAATACCACTTCGGTTACTCCAATGATTAGTTCAGGACCACAAAGTGGAAATGTATTTGACAATTTAGGCGCAGGAACGTACACTATAACCGTAACCGATGGTTGGGGTTGTGGAACTACATCAGCACCGATTGTAATTACAGAACCCACGAAGGTTGTGGCGAGTTTGGTATTGGCTACTACACAAACATGCTTCACGCAATCAACAATTACTTTGAGTGCAATCGGTGGTACAGGGGCGTATGAATACAGTACGACTCCAAATTTTGCTGCGATTGAAGGTAATTTTGCTACCGCGATTACTTTCCCTGTGCCTGTAGGAACCTACCGTTACTATGTACGTGATGCGAATGGTTGTATTAGTGTAGTTTCGAATGATATTACTATTGATCCGCTACCAGCTTTACGAGTAGATTTAGATATTCAAAATGCTAAAATCAATTGTAATGGTGATTCCAATGGAGTAATTGTAGCAACTGCTACAGGTGGTTTAGGTAATTATGTGTATACTTTGTTAAATGGTTCTGGTACTCCAATTGTTCCAGCTCCAACACAGTTAACACCTGGTAATTTTACTCAGTTACCAGCCGGTATATATCAAGTAAGAGTTGATAGTCAAGATTGTAATGTGACTTCTACTGGTACGGTTACTATCAGAGAACCTTTATTGCCGGTTACTGCAACTTCAGTAGCAACGCCAGTAACTTGTAACGGTTCTGCCAATGGTATCATTACTGTAACGGCATCTGGAGGAACAGGTATGATTAAGTATGCTATTTCTCCTAGATCGGATCAGTTCTTTGATACAGGAGTGTTTGATAAACTAGCACCAGGAACCTACCAAATTATCGTACAAGATGAAAACGGTTGTTACGTTATTTTATCTGAAACTATTACAGAGCCACAACCAATTTTTGTGAACACTGTAGCGGGTTCAGAGGTACAAGAACTATGTGCTGGAGATAATAACGCAGCTTTTGATGTTAACATCACTGGAGGTGTGGCACCTTACAGTGTAACCCTTGACGATATCAATGGTACTTATATAACTGGAGCATTGACGCAAACAGTATTTAACTTCTCTGGTTTATCAGGAGGTGAACATACAGTATATATTAGAGATGCTAATGGTTGTACCGCAGAATGGATAGTAACGCTAGACGAATCGGTGAACTTGGATCCAAAAGCTACTGTAGCTTACGGTTGTGATAATAATTCGCCAAGTAATACGGTGACAGTGACTGTGGATGCTAGTATCACTAATCCAGCGGATGTTGATTATGCCTTAGACGGTTCAACAGTATTCCAAGCTAGCAACATCTTCAATAATGTGGCGCCTGGCTTGCATACCATTACGGCTAGACATACTAATGGTTGTGAGAAAACCACCATCCAGTTTGAAGTACTTGGATTTACACCATTAGCCTTGACATTGTCAGATGGTGGATTGAACGAGATAGTAGCAACAGCCACTGGTGGTGCTGGTAATTACCAATACTCATTTGACGGTGGAAATACCTTTAGCTCAAATAATAAATTGATTTACTATAAATCTGGTGACTATACCGTGATTGTAAGAGATGCCAATGGTTGTGAAGCTACAGCGACTCGTTACTTTGAATTTATTGATGTCGAAATTCCTAATGTGTTTACACCAAATGGAGATGGTAACAATGATTCTTGGACACCAACCAATACCATTAATTACAAAGACTTAACGATTAGCATCTTTGACCGTTACGGTAGAAAAGTTGCCACGTTAAGAGAAGGTCAAGGTTGGGACGGTAAATACAACAGCCTCGAATTACCAACCGGTGATTATTGGTATGTATTGAAATTGAAAAACGTTCAAGATGATCGTGAGTTTGTAGGTCATTTCACTTTAATGAGATAACGGAATAACGATAGAACGAAGGTCCAAAATAACAGGTAGCAACGACGCTATGCCCCAATAGCGTCGTTGAAATACCTACAAAGAATCTACTGTATTATGAAAAAAATTATAATTGCATTGTTGCTTTTAGTGGGTGTGGCAGGTCACACTCAAGAGTTGAATTTGCCAGTTTGGACGCAATATTTGGCTGATAACCCTTTTGTGATTTCGCCAACCTATGCAGGTATTGGTGATAATTTTAGAATCCGATTGAACGGATTGACGCAATGGGTTGGAATTAAAGATGCACCAAACAATCAATCTGTTTATGCTGATTTTAGAATTGCTGATCAATCAGGAGTTGGAATATCAATGTATAATGATAAAAACGGGAATACCCGTCAAACAGGAGCAAAAGCCTCTTTTGCTCATCATATCATTTTAGATTATTATTCCAATCAATATTTGTCTTTTGGTTTGTCATTTAACATTAATAATTTTAAAATTGACATTAATGATTTGTCGCCAACTAATCCGGATCCTTCTATTAATAATAATCGTTTCACCTCAAACAATAACTTTGATGTCAGTTTGTTGTATCGCTTGAATAAATTTTATTTGAGTTTTAATGCAAGTAATATTTTACCAAAAGATTTGGATAAATTTATTGCACTAGAACCAGATTTGTTGCGTAATTATCAAGTGTATTCTGGGTATGTTTTTAGTGATGGAGGATATAATCGAGCTGAGATTGAGCCTTCTATGTATTTTCAATATTTTGAATCTGATAGAAGATCTAGTACCGACGTCAATATTAAATATAGAAAATATAATAACTATGATGACTACTATTGGGTTGGAGCTTCTTATCGTTTTTTGAATGATCAAATTGGTAAACCCCTAAATGTTGGACCAATGGTAGGCTTTAAAAAATCAGGGTTTTATTTCGGCTATGCCTATCAAATTACTATGAATGAGTTAGCGGCCTACAATTCAGGAACTCATATGCTTACTTTAGGATTTGATTTCTTCCAAGGATTAAGTAACTGTCCTTGTACTCAAAATCCAGTACACGAATAATTTTATAACTAAGATGCTACTAGAGCCCTTTTCGTTTTTGGAGAGGGCTTTTTTTTGTTGGTTAATTGAATAACCCACAACACAAAACTGACAACGTACAACTGAGAACTGATATCTATCAAACCATTATTCCTTAATTTTTTTAACCGTTTAGTTGTGTTATTTGTAAATTTACATCGATTTCGTTATTAATTAGCTATTTTTTAATAGGTGGCACTACAAATCAAAATCGCAAAATAGTGTATCTTTGTAAGGCGATATACATTTTTAAATTAAATACATATATATAATGAAAACTTTAAACGATTTCAATTTCAAAGATAAAAAAGCAATTATCCGTGTTGATTTTAATGTGCCTTTAGATGAAAATTTTAATGTAACGGATGCCAATAGAATTGAAGCTGCAAAGCCTACTATTGATAAAATTTTAGCTGATGGTGGAAGCGTTATTTTAATGTCACACTTAGGAAGACCAAAAGGGGTAGAAGACAAATATTCATTACGTCATATCGTAGCTAAAACTTCTGAAGTTTTGGGTATTCCTGTACAATTTGCTACAGATTGCATTGGAGAACCTGCTACTACTGCTACGGTGGCTTTACAACCTGGTCAAGTGTTGTTGTTAGAAAATTTACGTTTTTATAAAGAAGAAGAAGCTGGTGATGTTGATTTCGCTAAAAAATTAGCAGATCTTGGAGATATCTATGTAAATGATGCCTTTGGAACAGCACATCGTGCTCATGCTTCTACTACTATTATTGCTCAATTCTTTCCAACGAGTAAATGTTTTGGAACTTTGTTAGCTAAAGAAATTGAAAGTTTGAATAAAGTATTAAAGAATAGTCAGAAACCAGTAACTGCCGTTTTAGGAGGATCTAAAGTATCTTCTAAAATTACTGTTATCGAAAATATTTTAGATAAAGTTGACCATATGATTATCGGTGGTGGTATGACCTTTACTTTTGTGAAAGCCTTAGGAGGGTCTGTTGGTGACTCAATTTGTGAAGATGACAAACAAGATTTGGCTCTTGAAATTTTGCGTTTAGCTAAAGAAAAAGGGGTGCAAATTCATATTCCTGTAGATGTAGTGGCTGCTGATGATTTTTCTAATACTGCCAATACACAAGTAGTAGATGTTAAGCACATTCCAGAAGGATGGCAAGGTTTAGATGCAGGACCAAAATCATTAGCTAACTTTAAAGAAGTAATTTTAGCTTCTAAAACTATTCTTTGGAATGGACCATTAGGAGTTTTTGAAATGCCAACATTTGCCAAAGGGACCATTGCTTTAGGTGATTATATTGCAGAGGCTACTGCTAATGGTGCTTTTTCATTAGTTGGTGGAGGTGATTCTGTGGCTGCTGTAAAACAGTTTGGTTTTGAAAATAAAGTGAGCTACGTATCTACAGGAGGAGGTGCAATGCTAGAAATGTTAGAAGGAAGAACCTTGCCAGGAATTGCAGCGATTTTAGAATAATCATAAATTTTGTAATTTTAAAAATTGCATTACTATTCGAATAATCCTACTTTAACATATTTTTTTAAATGAAAATAGGCTTAAAAACCATAAATATTGTATATTTAACAATATTTATGGTTTTTTTTAGTTTTAACCAAGTATTTTTACGACCTAAATTGGTTAACATGCTGAAATAAAGCACATTCAATTCAAACTATATGAGTCTTAAAAATACCACACTAAGCTTATTTTTTCTTATCTCGTTTGCCGCTTTTTCGCAGCAAGTCGCTGAAGTTAAATCGATTCAAGCTTCCCCAATACCTCTTTCCTATTTAGATTCTATCAAACAAACTTTTGTACGCCATACAACGACAGAACAAGTCGATAGTTTATGGATGAAAGAGCTAACAAATCTAAATATTTATGACGATTTAACTAAGGATATTCAAACCATCAATACAGATCAAAATATTGATTTCGAATTACCCACTGATCTATTAAAACAACGATTAGCAGCTATGGATGCTAAGTCTCCTTTTCACATTGAATACAATCAAGGATTGGAAAATTTAATCAAATCCTTTTTGAAAAACAGGAAAAAAGCTTTCGCGAGATTAATGGCTACTTCTGAATATTACTTTCCTATTTTTGAAGAGGCTTTGGCGAAAAAGAACATTCCTTTAGAAATAAAATATTTAGCTATAGTAGAATCTGCTTTGAATCCAAAGGCGGTTTCTAGAGTTGGTGCAACAGGACTTTGGCAGTTTATGTATCATACTGGAAAACAATATAATTTGCGAATCGATTCGTATGTTGATGAGCGATCGGATCCGTTGAAATCCTCTGAAGCTGCAGCACAATATATGGCCAATATGTATCCTTTATTTAATGATTGGGATTTGGTATTGGCATCGTATAATTCAGGTCCCGGAAATGTTACTAAGGCGATAAGGCGATCGGGCGGACAACAAACGTTTTGGGACATAAAAAAGCATTTGCCAAAAGAAACTCAAGGTTATGTCCCTGCTTTTTTAGCAACGATGTACTTGTATGAATACCATAAAGAGCATGGTATAAAACCTGAACGTGCGACTTTCAAACACTTCGAAATGGATACGATTCGTATTCAAAAAGAGATCTCCTTTAAACAAATTGCGGATTTAATCGACATCCCTGTAGTCGAATTGCAATTGTTGAATCCTTCGTATAAAATGAATGTTATTCCTGTTTACGGCGATCAACCCAATTATTTGCGATTGCCACAAAACAAAATTGCCACTTTTACTTCCAACGAAGCCAAAATATATGCTTATGTCGCTTATGACAATAACCAACGAAAACAACCTTTGCAATGGTCAAAATCGGCTTTGGCGTCTAGAGGGAAAGCAGCAGATTCTTCGGATTTGGCTACTATCAATGAATGGTATAAAATCAAAAAAGGGGATAATTTAAATACAGTGGCTGCCGATTTTAAAGTTGCCGTTGCTGACCTTAAACGTTGGAACGGAATCAAAGGTAATAGTGTTCCCTTTGGTAAAATATTAAAAATTAAAACGTCTCGTCATGGTTTAGAAAGCAATTCAATAGCTATTGCTAGTACTTCCGTTGCTGGAGTTAAATCTGTAGACAAAGCTAAGGAAACTAAGTTAGATTCGCTGTTGGTTTCACCAAATGCAACTCAATATGTCTTGCAAAAAGGTGATAATTTGAATATAATCGCTCGTAAATACAATGTTTCAGTAGAGGACTTACGTACTTGGAATCCTACGACAGCGAACAATTTGAAACCAGGAATGAGTTTTCAGGTCGCAGCTAGCGAGGCTGTTACCATTCAAGAAGTGCTAAAACCAGAGGTAAAAGACATTACCTATACCGTTCAGGAAGGGGATAATTTAGGAACTATTGCCAAAAAATTCGGAACAACATCGGCTAATCTAATAGCTTGGAATGCTATTTCAAAACAAAAACTACCAATTGGAACGGCGTTGATTGTGGCTAAAAATGAGATTGCCATCATTACTAATAACGCTACAGCTGATTCATTTAAGAAGAAGGAATTGTTTCCAACAGCAAAAGCCAAAAAGACAACGAATGATTATTATGTGAAAAAAGGAGATTCTCTTTTTAGCATTTCCAAAAAATATCCTGGAGTTACTATTTCTGATTTAGAGAAATGGAATGGCATTACCAGTCAAGATTTAAAACCCGGAATGAAGTTGAAAATAAACGGATAATACAATAAATTGGGCTACATTTGGGTTTTATTTTATAAGATAAAAATTATGAATAATTCCCATTTTTTATACCTTTTAGTTTCGTTATTCTTGTTTTCTTGCGGGAAAAAACAAGAGCCATTATTACGTGAATCGGTTGGTAAAATCAATACGATTGCCGTAATTATGAATGATGCTTTATGGAATGGGGAAGTGGGTGATTCACTGAGAAATAAATTAGCAGCTCCAGTTTTTGGCTTACCTCAGGAGGAACCTTTGTTTACGATCAATCAATATCCTGATAAATTAGTAGAAGGTTTCATCACGGATAGCCGAACTATTGTGGTGGTTAAAAAAGGAGCAACTACAGGTTTTGAAATCAAGAAAAACCAATATGCTACACCGCAAACCGTTTTTCATCTTACCGGTACTACGAATGATACACTCTTGTATTTATTAGAAAAGCACAGTCCCGAAATAATTCAGATGATTAAAGAAGGTGAAATTCAAGCCAATCAAAAAATTAATAGGGAGTCATTATTCAATCCAAAAATTATAGAGAACAAATTTCATATTCGTCTGGATGTTCCTTCAGATTTTGAATATGCCGTTCAAAAACCTCGATTTATTTGGTTAAAAAAAGAAATTGTGAGCGGTAGTATGAGTCTGTTGTTGTATCAAGTTCCTCTGAATACCATCAGAGCCAAGAACCCTATTGCTTCAATCATCCGAATGCGTGATTCTATCGGGAAGTTATACATCAAAGGGCGCGAAGCACAAACACCTATGATAACAGGCGAAGGTTATGCACCGTACTGGTTTAAAATAAAATTAGATAATTGTCCTACTTTTGAAACTAAAGGGACTTGGGAATTAAAAAATGATTTTATGTCTGGACCTTTCATCAATTATGTGATTTTTGACAAAGAATATAACCGAATTTTGGTGTTAGAAGGTTTTTGTTACTCACCCGCTGACGAAAAAAGAGATGTTATGTTTGAGTTAGAATCGATTATTAAATCGGTTCAAATAATTAAAAGAAAAAAATAAAAGTTGTTATGAGTTTACAATGGGAAATTAAATCCTTCGAGGCGTTGACTGTTCATGAGCTGTATGATATTTTAAGATTGAGAAGCGAAATTTTTGTAGTAGAGCAAAATTGCGTCTATTTAGATTTGGACGGAAAAGATAAAAAAGCGCTACACCTTTTTGGAATTTATGAAGATAAAGTTGTAGCCCATGCTCGATTATTACCTCCAGGTATTAGCTTTCTCGAAGCCTCAATAGGTCGAGTAGTAGTTGATGCTACTTATCGAGACAAAAAGTGGGGTCATGAACTCATGCAAAACGCTATTGCTGGAATTGCGACTCATTTTAAGGAATCAGTCATCACGATTGGCGCTCAATTGTATCTGAAAAAATTCTACGAGAGTCATGGTTTTGTGGCCATTAGCGAGATGTATTTAGAAGATGATATTCCGCATATAGAGATGAAAAGGGGATAATCAAATAAATTATGATTCTTAGATTTCCATTTACACGATTGCTGTTTTTTGTCACATCGAGCGCAGTCGAGATGCAGTAATGGTTCTCGACTGCGCTCGAACTGACATTAGAGTTGTTTTAAACTAGATTTTTTTATTCTAAAACATTAGGAGAAGAATTTAAAGGACATTAAAACTAACTTATATGGCCTTAAATTTCTTATATGGTAAAAATTAGACATTGACTGGAATACTTATATGTCTAATATGTTTAAGAATTGATGCTAATTTTTACTGCGTTCTTTTACAACTTCAAAATACTATTGTACTCCGCCGAAGTAGTCAACACGCTTACCGCCTTTTTAATCTCAGGATTGCTTTTGATGTAGTATTGGTACAATCCTTCTTGGTATTGGTAGCGTTTGATAATCTCGTCTAGTAATAAATTTTTAATTTCTTTTTGATTTTTATCCAAAGCGTTCCATTCACTTTTTTGAATAGCATTCAGTAATTGTTGGTATTCTGCCGTAATGCTTTCGTCTATTTTTTCTTTTATGGCAGCAGCCAAAGTCTTTTTCAAATTCAACTCGGTTTCAGTATCCAAATTGAATTTTTTATTTTTCAAAAATTGTTTGAAATCATTGTAATCAGCATCTGTGATGGTAGGGATAGTGTTGCCTAAATTTGGATTTTTGTAATAATACGTAGTGGCATAATCAAAGATAGCCTCGTTTCTTACTACTGCATTGGCCACGGCACTTACTTGTGTTTCTGACAATTCAATGTCAGGTTGAATACCTCCTCCATCGTAAACGGTTCTTCCTTTTCTAGTTTTAAAGGCATTATAATTTTTTTCTTCCGTACGTGTAGCTACTCCATTTTTATCTTTTCGGGTATAATCTAAAGCTTGGATGCAACGACCAGAAGGCGTGTAGTAACGAGAAATAGTTACTTTTACTTGTGTTCCAAAAGACATATCGATAGGACGCTGAACCAATCCTTTTCCAAAACTTCGACTGCCTAAAACCACCGCACGATCCAAATCTTGCAAAGCACCTGCTACAATTTCAGAAGCTGAAGCACTTTTTCCGTTGACGATGATGACTAACGGAATCCTCAGATCTACTGGTTCGCGAGTCGTTTTATAGGTGTTGTTGTATTTTTCTACTTTCGATTTGGTAGTTACTATGGTTTCGTTTTTGGGCACAAACAAATTGCAAATATTCACCGCTTCATTCAACAGTCCACCAGGATTGTCTCTTAAGTCTAGCACGATGCGTTCGGCGCCTTCTTTTTTGAGTTGTTCCAAAGCATCTTTTACTTCTGAGGAGGCTTTTTTGGTGAAATGAGTCAATACAATATAACCCGTTTTTGCATCAATTTTCCCGAAGAAAGGTACCGATTTGATTTCAACTTCATCCAAAACCAATTGGGTGCTTAGTGTTTTTCCTTGACGGATATATTTAATGTCAATCTTAGTGTTTTTGGACCCTTTGAGCAATTGTGACGCATCGTCTTTGAAGTCTTTCAAAACTACATCTCCAATTTGGATAATAGCATCTCCTGCTTTGAGACCCGCTTTGTCGGCAGGGAAATTTTTATAGGGTTCTTTGATAATCAATTGGTCTTCCTTACGACTGATTAATGCACCAATTCCAGTATATTCACCGGTATTGTTGATTTTGAATTTTACTACATCTCCTTCATTAAAGTAGTTCGTGTAAGGATCCAAACTCGCTAGCATCCCTTTTATGGCTTTATCCATCAAATCGCCAGGATTGGTTTCATCTACATAATTAGAGTTGACTTCTTTAAAAAGCGTGGTAAAAATTTCTATTTGCTTGGCAATTTCAAAAAAATCATTTTTGAAACTTACCCCAACAAACAAAAAGGCTGAAGCCAAAACAGGAATGATGTATTTTTTTTGAAAAAATGCTTTCATAAGGGAAGTGTTGGTTTATAAATAGACCTCTAAATTAATAATAAAACAGGAATAATTAAGGGAATTCGTTTTTTTAGGACAATTCGGTGCTGGACGAATCGGTACCTTTAGCTTGAGCTTCTTTCTTTTGAGCTAACTGTGACACAAATTTTTCAAACAATTGAATCGTTTTAGTATTGATTTCATCGAAAGACAGACGTTCTTTGGTTTGGTAAAAAAACATAAAACCATAGGGTTCATCCAAATGTGGAATCAGCAAATGCTTGTTTAGTCGATAAGTTTCTCTCAGTACGCGTTTGAAGTAATTGCGATCTACCGCTTTCTTGAAGTATTTTTTAGAAACCGAAACACCCATTTTTATTTTCTGTGTGGTTTCTTTTTTCTCTTGGCAATAGACCAATCGCAAAGGATATTTCGATACCGATTTTCCTTCGGTGAATAATAATCCGATGGTAATTTTGCTTTTTAGCTTTTCTTCTTTTGGGTAATTGAAATTCATTGCATTCGAAAAAAGTGGGATAATCCTAGCGAACAAAGGTACAATTAAACCCCAAATGGATTATTGTTTAGGATTTAAATCGCATTAAAAAATTTAATTCGTACTTTTGACCCTTTATTTCAATAGCATGCAAAAAATAATTTCGTACCCCATATCCGTAATTTACTATTTGTGTTTTGGGCTTTGTTTGGTAATTTTTCATCCTATTCAATGGATTTGTTTTAATGTTTTTGGTTATCAAGCCCATAAGAAAAGTGTCGATTATTTGAATTTTTTTTTGGTAAAATGCACTAATATTTTGGGCACTAGGTACCGATTTGAGAATTTGGGAAGTGTACCCAAAAACGTTCCTCTAATTGTAGTAGCCAATCATCAAAGTATGTATGATATCATAGCAATTATATGGTATATGCGTCGTTATCATTGCAAGTTTGTTAGTAAAAAAGAGTTAGGAAGCGGAATTCCTAGTGTGTCTTATAATTTACGACACGGGGGTTCAGTATTGATTGATAGAAAGGATCCGAAACAAGCCATTCCAACGATCAAGGGCTTGTCAGAATATATAGAAAAAAATACCCGTTCAGCCGTTATTTTCCCTGAAGGAACACGAAGTAAAACTGGAAAACCAAAAGAGTTTGCACAAAGCGGATTAAAAATATTATGCAAGTATGCGCCTTCTGCTTATGTGGTGCCAATATCCATAAATAATTCTTGGAAGATGGTGAGATTTGGTGCTTTCCCAATGGGATTGGGAAACAAATTAACGTTTAGCATTCATGAGCCTATGGCGGTTAAAGATTATGCTTTTGAGGAGTTGATTCAGAAAACAGAAGCCGCAGTAGTAAGTAAAATTCAATTTTAATAAATAAATACCATGTCAATAAAAAACATCCGATTAGAAGTGATGCAGTTTTTAGAAAAAAACGTCGACAGTTTTGTAGATCAATTTCTAATTCCGGTAGAAAAAATATGGCAACCTTCTGATTTTTTGCCAAATTCTGAGAGTGATTCTTTCTTAGATGAAGTAAAAGAATTAAGAGAAATTGCCAAAGATTTACCTTATGATTTTTGGGTAGCTTTAGTAGGTGATACTATCACTGAAGAGGCATTGCCAACCTACGAATCTTGGTTGATGGAAGTCGAAGGAATAGACAATCAAGAGCGCAATGGCTGGTCCAAATGGATTCGTCAATGGACTGGTGAAGAGAACCGTCATGGCGATTTGCTCAACAAATATTTGTATTTGTCAGGTCGTGTGAATATGCGAGAAGTTGAGGTTACTACACAACATTTAATCAACGACGGATTTGATATAGGAACAGGAACTGATCCTTATAAAAACTTTGTATACACTAGTTTTCAAGAATTAGCCACTTATGTTTCGCATAATCGTGTCTCGCAATTGGCTAAGAATTTTGGAGATAAAAAATTATCCAAAATGTGCAAAATGATTGCTGGAGATGAAATGCGTCATCACCATGCCTATAGCGAATTTGTAAATCAAATTTTTAAAGTAGACCCTAGCGAGATGATGTTGGCTTTTCAATACATGATGAAACAAAAAATCGTGATGCCTGCTCATTTTTTAAGAGAATCTGGTCAAAAAATCAGCTCTGCTTTTGAACAATTTTCAGATTCAGCACAACGTATAGGGGTGTATACTGCCACCGATTATGTTGAGATTATGCAGAAATTAATCGATAAATGGGAAATCGATAAAATAGGTGGGTTGACAGACGAAGCTGAAAAAGCAAGAGATTATTTGATGAAATTACCGTCAAGAATGGCTAAAATTTCAGAACGTTTGGTAATCCCAGCTGAGTCTTACATTTTTAAATGGGTTGAACCTGCAAGATTGTAATCCTTAATTTTGAACTATTTTAGATTGAAAGTAAGATCATAAAGAGAACTGATTTTTGAGGATACGACCTTTAAAAATCAGTTTTTTTATAAAAAAAATACCCCAAATGAATACCGCTAAACTAATTCACGATACGATTCTTTTTGTAAAACAAACACTTGCCGATGCAGAGGGAGGACATGATTGGTTTCATATAGAAAGGGTATATAAAAACGCTTTGCTCATTGCTTCATCTGAGTCTTGTGATACACTTGTTGTTCAGTTGGGCGCTTTATTACATGATATTGCGGATAGTAAATTTCATAATGGCGATGAAACGATTGGACCAAAAACGGCTCGAAAGTTTTTGGAAGAACACCAAGTTTCAGAAGAAACTATTTCGCATGTAGTTCAAATTATTGCGAATATTTCTTTTAAAGGAGGTAAAACCAAGCGCAGTTTTTCTTCTATTGAATTGGATATTGTACAAGATGCCGATCGTTTGGATGCTATCGGTGCTATTGGAATTGCCAGAGCGTTTAATTATGGAGGATTCAAAAACAGAGCATTGTACAATCCTGAGATTGCTCCCAATTTGCATATGACGAAGGAAGAATATAAGTCAAGTCAAGCACCAACTATCAATCATTTTTACGAGAAATTATTGTTGCTCGCTGATAAAATGAATACGAAAACTGGCGCAGCAATTGCCATAAAAAGACATCGTTATATGGAAAACTTCTTGTCTCAGTTTTATGCCGAGTGGGAAGGGGAAGTCTAGTGTTCAGTGGCTAAAGTACAGCAATAAGGTAAAACCAAAGAATACTAAAAATTACTTATTCTCGCTGGCTTTTAATTCTAGCATAACATCTGATGCATTTTTAAAAGTAGGCTCGCTTTCTGTCAAACTTCCTGCTCTTTTTTTGTTCAATTTGAATGTCAAATCCATTTCTGAAGTAAAAAGTAAGGCGGTCAAAAAAGGATTATTCATATACGGACTCAACACGAAAAACGCTTCTTCTAACGAATGGAAACTTTCTATTTCTTCGGTTTTATAGCGCGCAATTATCGAAAACTCTAAGGTGTTTTGGGCTGTTATAATGGGACGAGCATAAATATTTTTTAACTCGGTATCTCCAATGGTTTTGGCCAAAGTCAATTTAGAAAAAGTACGATCTTCGATACTTGCAATTACTTTTTGCCAAAATTCAGAAAATATAGGTTGGAAGGACATAACAATGGGTTTAGGGTTATTCTATTTTAATTTACAAAACATAATAATATGACATTTGAATATCAAAAAAATATAATAATATGACATTTGTCAATTTACAAACTAATTTTTAAAAGCTGTTTTTTTTCTCCCTTCCTCCCTAAAAAGAACATACTATTTCCTGATTTAATACCGTTTGCGACCATAAAAGGAACTTCGTTTTCTTCATTATCTAGTATTTGTTGATATTCGAAAACGCCGTTTTGATTAATCTTGATAAGATTTAGGTTGTATTTGTTTTTTCTAGTATCTCTAAATTCGATACGATTATCATCTAAATTTTTGATTTTATCACTAGCATTGATGAAGAAATAGACATTGTCATTAACTAATGTTGAGGTGTAAGAAGTAAAAAAATCTACGTTATCACCCGTTTGTCGTTTATTGATGTTTCTTGACCAAAGCATATTACCATCTTTGTCAATTTTGACACTTACCACATCATCATAATGACTGATTTGTCGACTGGAATATCCCGCATATTGATTATAGCTGCCTGACGTTTGAGTGATATAGGATTCCTCGGCATTAAAAATTAATTCGTTTTTATCTGTAATTAGTATATTTTTAAAATTGAGAAATTTCAATTCCTTATTTTTTAGTTTACCATATTTATCAAGAATAAATTGCTCTGAAAAAGCATTAAATTTTGATTTCGTTACGGTAAGATCGATTGGGTTTAATTCAAAATAACTTACACCTTTATATCTTTTATCGTACATGTCAGAATAAAATCCAATATAGAAAAGTTTGTCGTCTTTAACGATGCTCTTTAAAGAGCCAATAAAATGTTCTTGGGTGTCAAAACTGTGAGAATAAACGTTGTCCTTAGTGAATTTTATCACTTCAAATTCGTATTTGATTTCTTTTTCTTTTAATTCCGTTGGATAAGATTTACTTAAGAGATATATGGAGTTTCCATCTTTTGATAATTCAATATTTTGTAAAAAGTGTTTTCGATCTTTTGTGTTTTTTTCGTAATTACGATCAATAATCTTATTTAAGTGATCGTCAAACAAAAAAATTTTTAACGCATCAGAATTGCCTTTTTTGTCGAAGTTGATTACAATTGAAAAGGTGTTTTTTTCTTTATTCAAGACCAAAGCCATTTTAGAATTTCCTTCTGCTGAACCTTTTTTTTCTGATTCATTAAATGAAAAACTAAAAGAAAACAAATCTGCTTCATTTGAAGAGTCGAAAGAACCATTTACTAATGATTTCATATTTGCATTTTCGTAATAGCTGCTTTTTAAAGAAAGTCCTCCTAGTTCTTTAACTTCATCACGCCCGAAACGAAATAGCTCTTTCTTCTCGGTACTAAAATCATTTATATTAATAGAATTTGCAACACAGAGATATGATTTTTCATTAATGTCATAATACATTTCAATGATTTTAATGTTTTTTTCTAATTTAAAAACACCTAATACAATAGGAGTTTTATGAGAAATAGGATGCTTTAATTGAAAATCGTATTCATTTATTAGTTTGAGGTTGGTGTCATAATTTTCAAAATAAAAACCTGGACTAGGACTTATTTTACCTCCTTTATAAGAACGGACAATCAAAACGCTTCCGTTTTCATTTTCTTCAGATAAAACAATGTAGGAATCTTTGAATTCATCTTTGAAAATTTCACTTTTCTGAATCTTAAAAGGTATGTTTTGGGCTTTACCCTGATTTAGAAAAAGAGCAATAAGTAAAATCGAAAATAATGATTTTTTCATAAACAGTTTAAAAGATTTACTTCCCTGTAAAATTAGCTTTTCTTTTTTCTAAGAAAGCAGTAGTTCCTTCTTTAAAATCAGTTGTTCCAAAGCATTTTCCAAAGTTTTTGATTTCGGTTTCGAAACCATTTTTGCCGTCTTTATAATTAGCGTTGATGGCTTTTATAGCTCGACCAATGGCAAAAGGAGAGTTTTTCATGATTTTTTGAGCGATTCCTTTGGTAAAATTCAATAATTTTGCTTGAGGTACTACATGATTTACTAAACCATAGTTTTTGGCTGTCTCTGCGTCAATCATGCTGGCAGTCATAATCAATTCCATAGCACGACCTTTCCCAATGAGTTGTGGTAAACGTTGTGTTCCTCCATATCCTGGAATTACTCCTAAGGAAACTTCTGGAAGGCCCATTTTGGCATTGTCTGAGGCAACTCTGAAGTGGCAAGACATAGCCAATTCTAACCCACCACCCAAGGCAAAACCATTGATAGCAGCAATCACTGGTGTTTTTGAGTTTTCGATTAAATCGAATAATTTTTCTTGTCCTTCGCTGGCCAGTTGAGCGCCTTCTTCAATGGTAAAATGTGCAAATTCAGAAATATCGGCGCCAGCTACAAAAGCTTTTTCACCACTTCCTGTGATTAAAATCACTTGAATTTCTTTGTTTTTCCCCAGTGTTTTTATGGCTTTGTGCAGGTCATTTATGGTGTCAATATTCAAAGCATTTAGCTTTGAAGGTCTATTAATGGTAAGGATTGCAATATTGTTTTCTAGTTCGATTAAAATATTTTCGTAGTTCATAACGCTATTTTTTAGGATTGAATAATAGGCAAAGTCACTTTAAAAGTTGTGCCTTTTGCTAATTGTGTATCAAAGGTAATTGTTCCGTTGTAATTTTCTATGATGTTTTTGATAATTCCTAGGCCGAGCCCCATACCGCTTGTTTTGGTAGTAAATTTGGGTTCGAATATTTTGGGGACAGTTTGCTCTGCAATTCCTACTCCGTTGTCTTGAACCAAAATGATGACTTGGTTGTGTTCTCTTTTTACGACCACTTTGATAGCTTTTTCTTCCTTGTTTTCTGGAATGGCTTGTATGGCATTTTTGACCAAATTGGTAATCACACGAATGAGTTGCGAGCGGTCCATACTTGAAATAATGGAAGGATACTGACTCTCAAAAACAATATAATCTTCATTGAAAATATCCAAAGCCAGCTCGACTACTTCCACCACATTCAGCGTTTCGTTTTGTTGTGCAGGCATAGAGGCAAAGTTCGAAAATGCCGAAGCCACAGCACTCATGATGTCAATTTGCTGAATTAAGGTTTCAGAATATTCATTGAGTTTTTGTTTGACATCTGGGGCAGTAGGGTCAAATTTTCTTTGGAAACTTTGTACCGTTAATCGCATGGGTGTTAACGGATTTTTGATTTCATGCGCGACTTGTTTGGCCATTTCGCGCCAAGCTTCTTCTCTTTCACTTTGGGCCAGTTTTAGGGCACTTTTTTCCAATTTATCGACCATTTCGTTGTAAGAACGAATCAATAAATTAATTTCTCGACTATTGGCATCCAAAACAATTTTTTCGTTTTTCTGCTCAATGTTGGTCTCGCTCATTTTGTCGGCGATTGTTTTTAACGATTTGGTGATATAGGTAGCCAAGAAATAAGCTAAAGCAAATGCTACAATGAGCATAAAAGAATAGACTTGACCTAATCGTATGAGGAAACTGTGAAGCTCTTTTTCATAAAAACTATCATCTTCTACATAAGGTAAATTCAATACGCCAAGGGGTTTGAATTTATCGTCTTTGATTTGGCTGTACGACGAACGATTTTTGACGCCGTCGACAGTTTTGATGTCTACAAAACGTTTATCAATCGAGGAACGAACCAGTTTCAGAATGTATTTTGGAATAGGCGGAGCCATTTTATCGATAGAAAATGACTCTTTTGATGATTTTAAAAGATGACCGTCTAGGCTATAAACATTGATTTCGATGTTGTGAATTTGGGATAATTCGTGAATTTTATCTTTAAAAATTAAATCTAAATTTTTCGGTGTCAATGGATAGGTGGTGGTGGACAAGACATAATTGATATGCTCTTTTATGGCAGTTTCTTTTCGCTCTAATCGTTCTTGATGATAATCTCGCGCTTCACTCTTGAATTGTAAAATTGAAATAGAGGCGAGCAAAACACTTGAAACTACAATAACAACAATCATCGATAGGAAAATCCTAGTGCGCAAGGAAAGCATCGACATTTTGAAGTTGTTTATCATAGTTTAGTGATGAGTGACTAGTATTTAGTGATTAGCTAATGACTAATCACTAAATACTAGTCACTATTTTCTCTCTCTTATTCTCTTGTAAAAACGAAAGCCTAACATTATAATGATTGAAAATAAAAAAATACCAATCACACCATACACCCAGTTAAACGCATTTTTGAGCACTACCAAAAACACCACTGCAAATAAAATAAGTGTTGCACCTTCATTCCAAATACGCATATAATTGGTGGTGTATTTTACTTCATTGTGTTGTAATTGTTTAAAAATTTGATGACATCTAAAATGATACAAATACAATAAAAACACAAAACAGAGTTTGACATGCATCCAGGGCATTTGCAACCAACTTTTGCCTAAATCGGTAAAAAGTAATAACCCAAAGGCGACAAAAAAAGTAATGACAGCCGAGGGCCAAGTGATGATATACCACAAACGATAGGCCATAAGGTTGTATTGTTTTTGCAAAATCTCTTTCTCGGGAGAAGGTTTATCGGCGGCTTCTATTTGGTACACAAACAAGCGTACAATATAAAAAAGTCCTGCAAACCAAGTGACTACAAAAATAATGTGTAAGGATTTGAGGTAGTTGTAGAGTTCCATTTATTTTGATTTCAAGTTCAAGGTTTGAAATTACTATAGCAACTTCAAACCTTAAACAAATTTAAACTTTCTTGAATTCATTAATCCAATTCGCTACCACACCACACCATTCGTCTTCATCATTCATACAAGGAACGGCCATAAATTCCTCCCCACCATGATGTAGGAACTGTTCATTGGCTTCCATGGCAATTTCTTCTAGTGTTTCTAAACAGTCGGCGACAAATGCTGGAGTTACAACTGCTAATTTTTTAATCCCTTGCTCTGGCATTTTATTGATTTCTACATCGGTATAAGGAGTAAGCCATTTGTCTCCGGCCAATCGCGATTGGAAGGTTTGGCTGTATTTGCCTTCTGGAATTCCTAATAGTTTCACTACTTGTTTGGTAGTTTCGTAACATTGATGACGGTAGCAAAACTCATGTGCGGGCGAAGGCGTGTTACAGCAAGAGCCATCAATTTTACAATGCGAATTCGTTACATCGGTTTTGCGAATGTGACGTTTTGGAATACCATGATAAGAGAATAACAAATGATCATATTCAAATCCTTCTAAATGTTTTTTGATAGAATTAGACAATGCTTGAATGTAATCAGGTTTGTTGTAGAAAGCAGGAACATTAGTAAATTTCATTTCTGGAAAATACTTTTGACGCAATTCTTCAGCCAAAACAACAATAGTAGTTGTTGAAGCCATAGCGTGTTGCGGATACAAAGGCAAAAGCATTACTTCGGTTACACCTTGATCTTTCAATTCTTGTAAGCCTTTTTGAATAGTAATTGTTCCATAACGCATCGCTAAAGAAACTGGAATGTCTACCAATTGTTTCACTTTTTGATGCATTTTTTTCGAAATTACAATTAAAGGAGAGCCTTCGCTAGTCCAAATTCGACTATACGCTTCTGCTGATTTTTTTGGTCGGGTTTGTAATATTATACCACGAACTAATAATGCACGTAAAAGATAAGGAACATCTATCACATATTTATCCATTAAAAATTCATCTAGATATGGTTTAACATCCTTTGCAGTTGGACTTTCTGGAGAACCTAAGTTTACTAATAATACACCTTTCATGTTTTTTATTTTATTTTTGGAATGAAAACTAGAGTTTATTGATTTTGGTTTCAAAAATAGATAAACACTGTTTTTATCGGTTATGGGACTTATTCTTTTTTGTGTCTATGTGATAGTTAAAACTAATGGTTTATAGTATGGACGAGTTAATTGACATTAAATATTTCTTTGGTGTCGTACCAAATTTCTTCTTGAAAGCAGCAATGAAATGACTTCCGGTACTATAACCAATTTTTAAACCTACTTCGTTTACATTATAGGAACCACTATCTAATAATTGACGGGCATAATCCATTTTGTAATCAAACAAAAATCCGTAAACGGTATCGCCGTAAATTTGTTTGAAGCCCATTTTTAGTTTTTTTAAATTTAATCCAATGGTATCGGCTAGTTCTTGTAAACCAGGAGGTTCAGCCATATTGGCAATGATAATTTCTTTCGCTTTTTTGATTTTCATCACATTGTCTTCATCAATCAAAAAAGGACATTGCTCAGCATTTGGATCCTCGGAACGGTTGAAATACAAGCTCAATAATTCATAGCCTTTGCCTTTGTAGTACAAGTTTTTAATTGAAGGATTCAAATTGTAATGAAACAACTGGGTTAATACAATAGCCATTGAAGGACTAATGTCTCCTTCTTTATAATATTTTTTATCCTTGTTTTCGTCGCTCAAAAAAGGAATGTGACTAGCTTCGGTAGAAAATAGGCCATGAAATTTTTGGATCGAAATCAAAATAGTAATCACCCAAGTGTTGGGCGCTAATTCTAGATTGAGTGGTAATTCTTTTTGAGGATTGTAGAACAAATACGATTTTTCTTCATTCATTTCTAAAGCATAACTGCCTTGATTGAATAAAAATTTTGCTTTGCCTTTCAATCCAAAATGAAATTGAATCAAACCATTGCTTACCTCATGATGCGTTTGAAAAGGAGTTGTCCCATCATTTTGAAAACGCAATAAGGTGAAATCTTCTTCTATTTTTATAATTTCTTGTGAACTCATAGCGACATTTTTTTATTAAAAAAAAGTTTTTCACGAATCCTATTTATTTAGAATCACTCTAAATAAATCACTCATTAAGCCTTATATTTGCTACAAAAATAAACGTTTTTGCTTGTAAATAACGAAATAAATCCAAAAAAGCATTGAGCGACACAAAAAGAACTTTTAGCGTTGTTTTTATACAAGCTATAGTTCTAGCTTTGTTCCACTTTTACAGGAACTGTATTTATGGAAAAAAATCAAGGCGCTAAGCACCACTATTTTTACTCGGTTGGATTAAGCTATAAAAAAGCCGATGCTGCTATTAGGGGTAAATTTAGTTTAGATGCATTAGCTAAAACCAATTTGCTTCAACAAGCAAAAAACGAGGGAATTCCAGCTCTGATCGTTACTTCTACGTGTAACCGTACCGAAATTTATGGGTACGCAGAACACCCATTTCAACTCATCAAATTGTTGTGTGAAAATAGTCAAGGAACCGTTGAAGAATTTCAAAAAGTAGCATACGTTTTCAAAAACCAAGACGCCATTAATCATATTTTTAGAGTAGGAACAGGATTAGATAGCCAAATTTTAGGTGATTTTGAAATCATCAGCCAGCTTAAAAATGGCTTTATCGAGTCTAAAGCTATGGAATTAACCAATGCTTTTATGGAGCGATTGATTAACTCTGTGATTCAAGCTAGCAAAAAAATTAAAACAGAAACCGAGATCAGTTCTGGAGCCACATCTGTTTCTTTTGCTTCAGTACAATACATTATGAAAAACGTTCCAGATATCGGGAACAAGAATATTTTGCTTTTTGGTACAGGAAAAATCGGTCGAAATACGTGCGAGAATTTGGTAAAACATACCAAAAACGAGCACATTACTCTTATTAATAGAACCAAAGATAAAGCAGAAAAATTAGCTGGAAAACTAAATTTGATTGTAAAAGATCATTCCGAACTCCACCTCGAATTACAAAAAGCCGATGTAGTTGTGGTAGCTACAGGAGCTCAAAATCCAACGGTGGACAAAGCGATTTTGAATCTGAAAAAACCCATGCTGATTCTAGATTTATCCATTCCTAAAAATGTAAATGAAAATGTAACCGAAATAGAAGGAGTGACTTTGATTCATTTGGATCACCTATCTCAAATGACCGATGAAACTTTAGAAAACAGAAAATTACACATTCCAGCTGCCGAAGCTATTATAGAAGTCATTAAAAATGAATTCATGGTGTGGACCAAGTCCAGAAAATTTGCACCCACTATTCATGCTTTGAAAGAAAAGCTCAATGCCATCAAAGAAGCTGAGTTAAATTTTCAAAGTAAAAAATTAGCCGATTTCAACGAAGAACAAGCCGAAATTATCAGCAACCGCATCATTCAAAAAATCACTACCCATTTTGCCAATCACCTGAAAGATGAAGACACCTTGGTAGATGAAAGCATTGAATGGATCGAAAAAGTATTTCAAATAAATCCAGCCCCCTAGCCCCCAAAGGGGGAACAACAAACGTTGTCGAATAACAGTATAAATTAATGAATAAGAAATCAAATTCCGCTCCAATAGCTCCCCCTTCGGGGGCTAGGGGGGCTATTCGTATTGGAACCCGCGATAGCGAACTCGCGCTTTGGCAAGCCCACACGGTCGAGAAAAAACTAAACGACTTAGGTTACAAAACAGATATTATCGCTGTGAAATCAGAAGGCGATATCATTTTGGACAAACCACTATACGAATTAGGAATCACCGGAATTTTCACCAAAACTCTTGATGTCGCTATGATTAGCGGTCAAGTCGATATTGCGGTACATTCTATGAAAGACGTGCCTACCGCATTGCCACAAGGCATTGTGCAAGCTGCTGTTTTAGAGCGTGCGAACACGCTAGATATTCTGGTACACAAAGGCAATCTAGATTTTCTAGAAGGTAGCGGCACCATCGCCACCGGAAGTTTGCGTCGTCAAGCGCAATGGCTGAACAAATATCCCAATCATCAAGTGGTCGATTTGCGAGGCAATGTTAATACCCGTATGCAAAAATTGCAAGACAGTGACTGGAATGGAGCCGTTTTTGCCGCAGCAGGATTAGAACGCATTAATTTAAAACCAACGGATTTTATCAATTTGGATTGGATGATTCCCGCACCAGCGCAAGGAGCAATGGTAGTGGTTGCCATGGCCGAGGACGAGTTTTGTCGTGAAGCCGTATCCGAATTGAACGATATCGAAACCGAGGTGTGCACCCACATCGAGCGTCAATTTTTACGCCGTCTCGAAGGAGGTTGTACCGCACCCATCGGAGCCTTGGCAACATATAACGAAGACGAAGACACCATTCATTTCGAAGGCGTCCTTTTTTCTATCGACGGACAACAAAAAATAGCCATCAACAAAGTCGTACCCATCGAGGAGTGGAAAAATCTAGGCTACCATTCAGCCGAAGAAATCCTCAACAATGGCGGTACCGAGTTGATGAAAACGATAAAAGAAACCTTGAAAAAGTAAGGAGCGAAACACAGGGCTTTTTTGCCAATATGGGTTCCCGCTGTCCTTCCTATCTTTTTTGTCCCGAAAAAAATCGGAACAAAAAAGGATATTCCCTCCCATCGGGGCTAGAGAATAACAAAAGGCTTTTTCAGAAAACAAACATAAAAATGAGTCAATTGCACCACAACATTTCTTCAGATGCTTACAACGAATTTCTTTCGGATGTAGCTACTGCTGTACAAGAACATAGAGTGCAAGCCATCCAATCCGTACAAACAATCTCGAATCAACTTTATTGGACAATTGGTGAACTCATTATTAAAAAGCAAGAAGAATTTGGGTGGGGTAAATCTGTAATTTTATTGTTGAGTCAAGATTTACCACAATTAATTGGAGAAGGTGTGAGTTGGTCTCCCCGAAATCTTCAGTTTATGAAGCAATTGGTAGCCGAATATTCAAATGTGAAACCACCGGTTTCACATTTTGAAAACTTCAATTTAGAAAATCCAAATGTGAATCAGCCTGATTCACATTTAGAAAAAGCAAATGTGAACCAAGCTGGTTCACATTTAAAATATGTAAAAAAGCTTTTGTTTTCAGTGCCTTGGAAACACAATATTTTAATTATTCAAAAAGTTAAAGACCCTAAAGCACGCATATTTTATTTAGAGCAAACCATCAAAAACAGATACAGTAGAGCGGTTTTGTTGCACCAAATAAAGGCGGGTGCTTATGAGTATTTTATCTCAAAACCAACACAGCATAATTTTGTCAAAACCTTACCAGAACATTTTCAGGAACAGGCACGGGAAAGCATAAAAAGCGTATATAGTCTTGATTTTCTTGACATCAATAAGCCGATCAAAGAGAAAGCATTAGAAAAAACAATGATCGAAAACATCAAACGTTTAATGCTAGAATTGGGTTATGGCTTTTGTTTTATTGGCAACCAATACCGACTTTCGTTGGGCGAAAAAGAGTATTATATCGATTTGCTTTTTTATCATAGAATTATCAAATGTCTGGTGGCAGTAGAATTGAAAGTAGTCGAATTTGAACCCGAATTTGTTGGCAAACTTGATTTCTATTTACAATTATTAGACGAACAATTAAAACAAGAGGACGACAAACCAAGTATTGGCATTTTGTTAGTTCCTAACAAAGACCATTTAGAAGTAGAATATACTTTACGGAACGCAAATAAACCAATAGGCGTTTCTGAATACATTTTGAGTAAGCAACTCCCACAAGAGTGGATTGGAAAACTACCAACCGCAGAAGAATTTCAAAGGATTATTATTACAGCCAAAAAACAACACTAAAATGAGTCAATCCATCCGAGTATTATCTACCAAAACACTTTTGCCCAATCAAAAGCAAGCTTTGCTGGACGCTCATTTTGAAGTAATCGAAACCAATTTTATTCAAACCACTGCCACGGATTTTTCTTTAGATTCGGTAAACGAGCATTTGATTTTCACCAGTCAAAATGCCGTGAAAAATTTCTTGAAACATCCCAAAGCAACTGAATTTAAGCATAAAAAAGTCTTTTGCGTCGGTTTAAAAACGAAAATAATGCTTAGTGAAGCAGGCTATGAAGTAGTTGCCTACACTGGTTATGCCGAGGATTTGGCTGAGATTATTGCGTTAATTTATGGTAAGGCGAGCTACACTTTTTTTAGCGGAAACCTTCGCAGAAATACTTTGCCTGAGGCTTTACAAAGTGCGGGTATTGTTTTCAACGAAATTCAAGTTTACACGACCACTTTATCTCCCCAAACGATTCAGGAAAAAGTAGATGGCATTTTATTTTTTAGTCCATCTGCGGTCGAAAGTTATTTAGCAGCAAACAAAATAAAAAACGAAATTTGCTTTTGCATAGGCGAAACCACCGCCGAGGCTTTAGAAAAAAATAAAATCAAGAACATCATTGTGGCCCATCAACCGTCTATAGAGGACGTGATAGATGATGTGATTCAGGAATACCATCCCTAAGGAGGTAAACTTAAAAAGAGAACTAAAACAATTTAATTTAAGGTGTTCAGACTGAACACTAAAATACTGAATACTGATTACTATGTTAAAGAACGACCTATTTTTAAAAGCATTACGAGGAGAAACAGTAGAACGTCCACCAGTTTGGATGATGCGTCAAGCGGGAAGATATTTACCAGAATTTCGTGCTTTGCGTGACAAATACGATTTCTTCACCCGTTGCGAAACGCCAGAATTAGCTGCTGAAATTACTGTACAACCTATTCGTATCGTAGGACCAGATGCAGCGATTTTGTTTTCGGATATTTTGGTAGTGCCTCGTGCTATGGGAATTCACGTTGAATTGAAAGACAATTTAGGGCCGATTATTCCAAATCCAATTCGTACTATGGAGCAAGTCAATCAAGTGATTGTTCCAAATATCGAAGAAACCTTAGGTTACGTAATGGATGCGGTGAAATTGACCAAAGAAATGCTAAATGATGAGGTGCCTTTAATTGGTTTTGCAGGTTCACCTTGGACAATTTTCTGCTATGCAGTAGAAGGAAAAGGTTCCAAAAGTTTTGATACAGCCAAAGGTTTTTGTTTTTCTAACCCAGTTGCGGCGCATACCTTATTGCAAAAAATCACCGACACCACTATTTTATACTTGAAAGAAAAAGTAAAAGCGGGAGTAAATGCCGTTCAAATTTTTGATTCTTGGGGTGGAATGCTATCACCAGTAGATTATCAAGAATTCTCTTGGAAATACATCAACCAAATCGTTGAAGCATTGGCTGAGGTAACACCAGTAATCGTGTTTGGAAAAGGATGCTGGTTTGCTTTAAACGAAATGGGAAAAAGCAAAGCTTCTGCTCTTGGAGTAGATTGGACGTGCACGCCACGAAATGCTCGTTATTTATCTGGTGGAAACATTACTTTGCAAGGAAATTTCGACCCTTCAAGATTATTGTCACCTATTCCAACCATCAAAAAAATGGTACACGAAATGATTGACGAATTTGGAACCGACAAATACATCGCCAATTTAGGACACGGAATTTTACCAAACATCCCTGTAGACCACGCCAAGGCGTTTGTCGATGCGGTAAAGGAATATAGAAAGAAATAGTTAGCTCATATCTTCTCCTGCAAGGTTTTTTTTAACCTTGTAGTTATGTTTGAAAGTCCAGCTAAAAAAGGAATACCTGCAAGGTCTTTTTCTAGACCTTGCAGGATAACACAAAATAATTAAAATGCTAAGCAAAGGATTGCGAGATAAAGAAAGTACCCGAATAGACAATTGTCTAAAGCAGTTACATTCTCTAGTATTGCCGCCTTTGAACTGGAATCTAGACCGAAAAGAGGCACTCGAAGTGGAGTTAAAAGACTTTGCAATGGATTTGGAAAGTCTGAACGATTTTACTCCAGAGGATTTGCTGCTTCATTTGCAACGCCTTCATTTCGATTGGAACCAAATGGAATCCTTTGCCGATTTTTTAATGGCTTTTTCTCCAGCAAGTCCCTTTTATTTTTCAGAAAAAGCACTTGCTGTTTATCGTTTTATCCAAAAAGAAAGTAAAGTGTTTTCGTTTGGGATAGCTAATAAAGTAACCGTTTTAAAAGGAAACTTATTATGAAGATACTAATTACTAAAAACATTAGTATCGATAAATTAAAACAGATTGATGCAGAACAATTACATCGCTTTATGATTGAGAATACCGAACGATTGAAAAAGTTTTTTCCCGTTACGCTTTCCAGTAATGAAACACTTGATAAATCCATAGAATATATCAAAAATAAAGAGAAAGAGATACAACAGAAAGTCAATTTTACTTTTGCAATTAGAGAAATTGACTCTCAAAAAATCATCGGATTAATTATCATTAAAAAAATTGATTGGACTAATAAAATAGGTGAATTCGCCTATTGTATCGGAAACACCTTTGAAGGAAAAGGCTTGGTTTCTAAAGCAGTAAAAGCAGTATTAAAATTTGCTAACGATGTTTTAGAATTGAAAACGCTTCAAATTATCGCGCACAAAACAAATTTAGGAAGCATTAAAGTGGCCAAAAATAATGGTTTTATTTGGCAAAGAACTTTGATTGCAGAGTTTACACCTACTAACGGACTTCCTTTAGATATGGAATTATTTGAATTAAAAAATGAAAAATAAATTTTACACTTACATACAAAACCTTCAAGACCAAATCGTAGCAGGATTAGAAGCGGTTGATGGTCAGGCCAAATTCAAAGAAGACCTTTGGAATCGCCCAGAAGGTGGAGGCGGAAGAACACGCGTAATCGAGAACGGTGCTGTTTTCGAAAAAGGCGGCGTCAATATTTCTGCAGTACACGGCAAATTGCCAGACAGTATGCAGCAATTACTCAAAGTTGGTGAAGCCGATTTTTTTGCTTGTGGATTGAGTTTGGTGTTGCATCCCAAAAATCCAATGGTTCCCACAGTACACGCCAATTGGCGTTATTTTGAAATGTATGATGACAACGGAAACGTAATTCAGCAATGGTTTGGAGGAGGACAGGATTTAACGCCATATTATCTATTTGAAGAAGATGCTGTTCATTTTCATCAAACTTGTAAAACCGCTTGCGACAAGCACAATCCTGAGTTTTATCCAAAATATAAAAAGCAATGCGACGCCTATTTCTGGAATGCACATCGTAACGAAGCGCGAGGAATTGGCGGTTTATTCTTTGATTATTGCAAAGCTTCTGAAACAATGAGTATGGAAGATTGGTACAATTTTGTAACCGAAGTAGGCAATAGTTTCCTTCAAGCTTACGTTCCCATTGTGGAAAGAAGAAAAAAATTGCCCTACAAAGAAGAACAACGCACTTGGCAGGAAATTCGTCGAGGCCGTTATGTCGAATTCAATTTGGTACACGACAAAGGCACTTTGTTTGGTTTAAAAACCAACGGAAGAATTGAGAGTATTTTGATGTCTTTGCCACCGCACGTGCAATGGGTGTACGACCATCATCCAGTCTCGGGTAGCGAAGAAGAAAAATTAATTACTACTTTAATGCAGCCAAAAGAATGGGTTTAAATTTTGGAAGAGTAAACGTTATTAAACCCTTATTTTAGTAACGTTTTTTTTCAAAAAATCATAGCAACACTATCCAAACAAGCTTTTTTAGCTTGTTTCTTTTTTTATATACTAATGTGTTTAAAAAAAGAGTTGATTGTTGCTTGTTTTGTAGCTGATTTTTCGCAGGTTTTTATATATGTTTTGGTGCTTTCTTTTTTTTGACTTTATAATTTTGTGAAAAATTAACCTGTTAAATGCTGTAATAAAAAAATAACTATCCGATTATTGTTTTTATAACAAAAATGTAATTCTCCCCAAAAGACAACAAAAAAACTACGTAATACTACTTATATTTATGATGAATTAATCAAAAAAATAAGTATTATGAAAAAATTATTACTTCAAATCGCATTGCTATTTACTGTTAGTATAAGTTTAGCAAGTTTTAAAAAGATAGAAAACCCACCAGTTGTAAAAGCCAACAAAAACACTAAAATTTCGGGATTGGTTTTGGAGAAAACGAGTATCAAGCTTGGCTTTATAAAACTTACAGATATGGCTCCTTTGGCGATAGCTAAACACAAAGGATTTTTTGAAGCAGAAGGTTTGAATGTGACCTTAGAAGCACAAGCCAATTGGAGAGACATCTTAGATAAAGTAGCAGATGGTCAACTTGATGGAGCGCATATGCTAGCTGGACAAATTGTTGCAGCAAATTCGGGTGTAGGTAGACAAGTAGCATTAGTGACACCATTTTCTATGGATTTAAATGGTAATGCCATCACTGTTTCTAATGATGTATGGTGGAAAATTGCCGATTATCTCCCAAAAGAATATGGAAGACCCATTCACCCAATAAAAGCTAGTGACCTAATCCCTGCAATAACTTTGTATAAAGAATTAAAAAAACCGTTTGTAATGGGCGTTGTTTCACAAGTCTCTAATCATAATTATTTATTAAGATATTGGTTAGCCGCAGGGGGTATTATTCCTGGATTTTACAACCAAGAAGATCAATTGGGTAACCTAGATGGGCAAATCAGAATTGATGTAGTAGCTCCACCACAAATGCCCACAGTATTAGAGCAAGGAAAAATAAATGCCTATTGCGTGGGAGAACCTTGGAACCAACAAGCAGTTGATGTAGGTGTTGGAGTTCCATTAATAACGAGCAAAGACATTTGGAAAAATCATCCAGAAAAAGTATTTGCAACTACCAAAGAATTTGCCGAAAACAATCCTAATACCATTATAGCGATTACAAAAGCACTAATAAGAGCTGGGAAATGGTTGGATAATCCTGAAAACAGAAAAGAAGCTTCACGAATTTTGGCTAAAGAAGCCTATGTGGATGGAGAGAAAAGAGTAATTGACAATTCAATGCTAGGAAGTTATGAATATGAAAAAGGAGATATCAGAGTTGAAGGGGATTTTAATGTTTTTTTTAAATATAATGCTACCTATCCTTACTATTCTGATGGAATTTGGTTTCTAACACAAATGAAACGCTGGGGGCAAATTACGGGTGATATGCCAAATGAATGGTATCATTCTAAAATCAAAGAAATCTATAAACCCGAAATTTGGTTAAAAGCAGCGAATCTTTTATTAGAACAAGGTGTTTTGCAAAAAAGCGAGATTCCACAAACGGATGGTTATAAACCTGCTACGGCGCAATTTATTGACCATATGGTTTATGATGGAAAAAAACCAAATGAGTATATTAATTCCTTTAAAATTGGTATAAAAAGTACTATCTAGTTTCCCAAAAATTAAAAATAATACAATTAACCAATCCATTTCTGTAACTTTGGCGCCCTCTTATTACTACAATTGGGTCATCAGCAATCATGTATTAGTCTCATCTGGAATTGCAGTGGGAGCTGGTTTCAATGATGTTGATGGCGATTTTTCTGGTGTTATTGAGTCTACTATTAACCTAAAATTAGGCTATAACTCAGATTCCTTTTTTACTTTTGTAAACTTAAATTATTCAAATTTTGTTCAGGACAACAACAATCCTGTTCGATTTAATGAAAACATTGCCACTTTTAGAGTGACTGCTGGCTATCGATTTGACCCACCAAAAAAAGTTAAAGAACTATATGACCAAGGCACTAAGGCTATTGGTTTGTAAAAAAGAAGACGATTTCAAATGTAGAAATCGCCTTCTTTTTTGTTATTTCTGACTGATTTCATCAATCAAGTCTAGTGTTTGGAGCATGATGTTTTTGTCTCCTTTTACCGTATTCAATCGAAGGTCAACTTTTAATTTATTATCCGTTACTTTTTTAGGAGATTCCATGCTAATGGTTTTGAATTTTGAAGCAAAAGCGTTCAAGTACTTTTTATCTTTTGTGTTATTTTTTTCGGTCTTCAAATAAGTGTCTGCCATTTTCTGAATATCAAATGCAGCCGAAATGGTGTTTTGCTTTAGACTTTTTTGAATGCCATTTTTAAAATTCCCCTCGTTGGTTTGGGTTTGTTCCAAAAGGTTGGTTACCACAAGCACATCTTGATTTTTTACGATGTAAACGGTACCAAATTCGTTTGTGTCAACTATTTCATAAAAACCGTTTTTAGGCAACAACATTTTTTTGCGAACTCCCAAATCAATCAATTTGTCATAAAATGTAGCATGGGTAGCGGTAAAAATCATTGTAAATTCAGGAATCGTTTTGGTTACCATTTTTTCAACTTCAACGGATTCGTAGTTTTCGTCGTATTCAACCGTTTTGGTTTTTACTTCCTTCGATTTCACTTCGTGAAGAAACAAACTAATATCACCATCAAATAAGGTTGCGGTTGCTTTTTCATCAACTAAGGTGGTAATCAAATCGGTTACAAAACTAAAATCTTCGTTCAGAAAGACGGTGTTCGAAAAAATTTCACCAATCATATGGGGCATATTTTCTAACAAAGCTTTCGAATTAAAATGATACGAAAAATAGCCTAGAGGTTCTTGTTCTGGGAAATAAGCAAAGATTTTTTTATTTATTTTTCGGTCGTTTATTTTTCCCATCATATCCGCAATTGGTTTTGAGTATTCGATGGTTTCTTCTATACGAGCGTTGTCATTGTCAAAATAAAAATCAAGATTCATCCCTTTGATAAACGTGTCAATTCCTTTTTGCAGGGGCAAGTATTTACCGTAGGCATTTAACTGTGTCAAAGTAGAAAAGGAAGAACTCAAATTGGTTAGGAATCCGCCATAATTTACCCACGACGAAATATCAGCGGTTGGATTTATTTTGGATGAAGTTGGGGCAACAAAACCTTTCTCGAAAAGTGATTTTGTAAAATTGATTTGTTTTATTTTTTGAATGCTATCAAAAGCAATTCTTTGGGTTTCGTAGGCTTTATAATAACTATCGTCGGTATAGGTGTCTTCTGTTGTTGCATCGTTGGTTTCGTATACAACCGGAGCATCAGCAGGAGGCGCAACATCAACCACAACTTCTTCTTGGACTTCTTCCACAGGAGAGGTTTCGGTTGGGTCGCCATAGGTTTCACCTGTTACTGTTGGCGCAGCAACCGAATCTACAACTACGTCTCGCTTTGGAGCAATATCGCTATATTTTTTGGTCAATTCAAAAAACACTAAATAGCTATCATTCCAAGCTATGGTAAACTTTTGGTCACTGGAGTTTAGCATCGCATAGGTGCCAAAGTCTTGAATTTCGAATTTGGTTATCGAATCAGAAAGTGCTTTTTTTTCATTTCTTTTGGTCAAAAAAGCTTTTAATTTTTCTTTGTTTCTAATTGGAATTGTGGCTTGATAGTAGGCGATACTGTCGGTAAAATTACCCACAACACTTGCGTTTTTTTCTAAATCAAAAAGAGCGGTAAATTCATTCGTATCAAAGTCAGCATTTTCTTTTTGCAACTTATTCAATAGCGGATGATTGGTTAGTTGCTCTATTTTGACTTTTTTGGTGAATTGTGCACCGTTGTATTGTACAAAATAGTCATAATTTTTGGAGGGTTGTTGGCAAAGGCCAATGTAGCTTATCGATAAAAAAAAGTAGGTCAATAACGATTTCATGGGTGAATTTTAGATTTAGGGATTGAGTTGAATAGTATTGTTCATTAATGAAGATTTCTTGAGTACGTTGTACATGCTTTGTTTCAAGAAAATGGTTTTTTTGTTTTTGGCGATTTTACTATTGCCGTTTGTTGCGCTTGTTATGTCTTTGTCAAAAGTGTAAACGGCGATAATATTGGCTTGTTCTAAGTCGGTCTTTTTTTTGGGATCTTTTACCAGTTTTTCAGGAACAGGATAAGAAGCAATACGCTCGAAGGTTTTGCCATTGCTGTTGAAATGTACTTGATTTTTTTGTTTATTAATCACATTCACCACTGCATTCAAGGCTTTGAGATTTTGGTAAGTGAATTGAATAGTAAAAATGTAGTGGTCAAAATCAGTTTTCGTGCTTAGGTTAGCAATACCTTCAATTTTTGAAGCGGTTTGTTTAAAGTTGAGTAATTTTTGAATAATCTCCTCTTCATTTGGAATTTTGACACCATCTACTTCCTCCAACCACATAGCCGATTTGGTTTTGAACCAAGATTTAGAAAAATCTATAATAAGCGTATAGTCACCACTTTGATTGTCGTGGTGTTTTATTTTTTCTGTAATTTCAAAACAACTAGTTAAGAGCCAACAGCAACATAAAACAAGAATTTTCTTCATTTCGCAAATTTAGACGAAATAAATAGAGCTATGGTATGTTTTATTAAAATAAATTGGACAAATTCACGTCCTAAAAGATAAAAAAAGTACTATTTATAGTGTCTTAGCGTTCTTTCTTTTCGCCTATTTTCCTTAATTTTACGGTTCCGATTCATAAAGTTGAATTGTGATCAAAATATAAAATATACCTACATGTTTCCACTACACAGAAACCGTCGCTTAAGAGTGAACGAATCCATCCGAAGCTTAGTTAGAGAAACCACTTTAAGTCCTACCGATTTTATGTTTCCCATGTTTATAGCAGAGGGCGAAAATGTACAAGTCGAAATTCCTTCTATGCCAGGAATCTATCGTCGTTCCATTGATCTAACAGTTGCTGAGGTTAAAGAAATTTATGCATTAGGCATTCGTGCGGTCAATATTTATGTAAAAGTTAGTGAATCGCTAAAAGACAATACGGGCAAAGAAGCTTGGAATCCTAACGGATTAATGCAACAAGCCATTCGTGCCATCAAAGCGGCTTGTCCAGAAATGATTGTTATGCCCGATGTGGCTTTAGACCCTTATTCTATTTATGGTCACGATGGAATCATTGCCAATGGCGATGTAGAAAATGACTCGACCAACGACGCTTTGGTAAAAATGGCCGTTTCACACGCGGAGGCAGGAGCCGATTTTGTAGCACCAAGCGATATGATGGACGGACGCGTATTGCGTTTGCGTCAAGGATTGGATGCCGCAGGCTATCATCATGTGGGGATTATGAGCTATTCGGCCAAGTATGCTTCGGCATTTTATGGCCCGTTTCGCGATGCGTTAGACAGTGCCCCAAGAGAAGCCGAAATCGAAGTGCCCAAAGACAAAAAGACCTACCAAATGGATTATGCCAATCGCATCGAAGCCATCAAAGAGGCCTTGTCTGATGTGGAAGAAGGTGCCGATATGGTAATGGTAAAACCTGGAATCGCCTATTTAGACATCGTGCGTGAGGTAAAAAATGCCGTGAATGTACCCGTAACGGTTTTCCATGTTTCGGGTGAATATGCTATGATTAAAGCCGCAGCAGAAAGAGGTTGGCTCGATCATGACAAGATTATGATGGAACAATTAATGTGTATCAAGCGAGCTGGAGCTAGTTTAATCTCAACTTATTTTGCCAAAGAAGCTGCGATACTCTTAAATCAATAAAAATGAAAAAAATAGTAATCATTGCAGTAGCTTTAGCCCTAACTTCTTGTAAAAAAGAAAGCGCCGAGCCCTTTGGCACTCCAACAACAACCAATTCAGCAACCGAAGCAAAAACCGAAACAGCTGCAACGCCCGAGGCATTAGGCAAAGAACTTTTTGAAACCAAAGGAGCCTGCATTGCCTGCCATAAAGTAGACACCAAACTTATTGGTCCAAGCTTGCAAGATATTGCCAAAACTTACAAAGAGAAAAACGGAGACCTAGTTGCCTTCCTCAAAGAAGAAGCAAAACCTATCATAGACCCAAGTCAATACGACATTATGAAGGCCAATTTCGCCATCACCAAAGCCATGTCCGAAGAAGAATTAAAAGGATTAGAAGCTTACATCTATTCCAATTTGAAATAAAAAAAATCCTGAGCGAATACGAAGGATTAGGAGCTATTTCCTGCTCTTCACTGTATCTTTCCCGCCGAACCCCGGCGGCAAAGGATGCCGTTACGATCAGGGCTATGATTCAGATTAACAAAAAACCACCTCCATTTCAGAGGTGGTTTTTTGTGTTTAATTTATTTTATCCCTCCAAATGCTCCAAAACAAGCATTTTTATGTAAAATTTCTGTACTCGAAAAACCGACTTTTTTCATTAAATCCAACTGATATGTCATTGAGCGCGGAGAATCTTCTTTTTCGATATAATCAAATACTTTCTGCTGGTATTCTATGCCTCCGTGCTGTTCCAAATACTTGCCATATCTTTCCCAAATCAATTGGTTTACTTCTTTATGATCTTGAACCAATAAATCTGAAATCATCAAACAACCGCCAGGTGTTAAACTGTTATACAACTTTTGGAAAATAAATTCCCATTCGGAGTCTTCTCTTAAATGGTGTAAGACGGCACCAGCCAAGATGATATCAAAATGATTTTTCGGCAATTCAATATCACGTATATCACCTTGAATCGTTTGTACTTTCCCTGTTGTTGCCTCCGAAACACGTTCTTGTGCTTTTTCTAGCATGTTCTGGCTCAAATCAATCAAAACAGCATTTAAGTTGGGCACTTTGGAAAGCATCTTCAAAGTATAATTTCCTGCTCCGCATCCTATGTCCAAGACATTGATAGCATTTGGTTGTATAACTTTTGCTGCGGATGTTAAAAGCTCTAACGAAATTTGCGCATCCATCGTTGCTACCTGACCTGTTTCTAAGTTTGCAAAGCGTTCGACATCATTATCAAAACGTTCCTTGATTTCGTTTACTGTTGATTTTTTCATAACATTTATTTTAGATTTTTTCTTCCAACAAATCGTATTATGAAACCTTTTCCGTTATGGAATAGTTTTTCGCTAAGCCCGATTCGCATTTCGCTTAATTCTAGAAAGCATTATCTAAAAAATTAAATTTTATTTCTTCAGAATAAAGAGTATAAATCTTTCGTCTCAGGAGCCTTCCAAATTTGGAGATATAGTTTCATTTGCTTTACAAACCTATAATTTTCATTTATGACTTAAAAATACTTATTTTGTCATAAAATAATACTTATTAGGTATACATGGAATTACGACATATAAAATACTTTTTGAAATTAGCTGAAGAACTAAGTTTTGTTCGCGCAGCCGAAAAACTATTCATATCTCAGCCGCCATTAAGTAGGCAAATCAAAGAATTGGAGACTGAAATTGGTGCCCAGCTTTTCGAACGCAATAACAAACGGGTAATTCTCACCGAAGCAGGGAAATTCTATGAAAAAGAAATGCGCGAAATATTGAAAAGCATAGAACGAGTAAATATTAAAGCAAAAAAAATAAGCGAAAATCAAAGCGGGGAATTCCACATTGCTTATGTGAGTTCTACTTTTTCGGGTGACATTTCAGATTTGGTTCAATATTTATCAGAACAGTTTCCTTATGTGAATTTTAGATTGTACGAAGTGCCAACAGTTAAGCAAATTAAAGCTTTAGAAGAATTTAAAATTGATTTAGGAATTGTTCGAGCACCGTTGCATTCGCCAAAAATTGAAACAGAATTATGGTTCAAAGACAGCTTTTCTTTAGTATTCAATAAAAAACGGTATCCAATACAATACGAACAGCAGATAGAAACACTGAGCGAAACTACTTTTGTATTTTTCAATAAAGAATATTCACCACAGTATTATGATAATTTGCTGGAAATCTGTGCTTTTTTTGGTTTTACGCCTAAAGTAATACACGAGTCTAACAACATTTCATCTATTATCCAGTTAGTCAAAAATGGATTAGGCGTTTCTATTGTACCAACAACTATTTTAAAAAGTCATAATTACCCAGAAATAGGATATATCGAAATTAAATCGGTTAAGCTTTTTACCGACATTTTATTGGCAACGCCAAAGGGACATCATTCCGATATAGCTACAACTGCTATTGAGTTTTTGAAAAAGAAATGAACGTTTTGCGTTGTGTAATTATAGCAGTAAGTTTTTAGTTTAACTTTACAATTCAATTTTGCAATTATGGAAACAGCCTACATTCAAACACCTTTAGGAATTACGACCGTTATTGGCGATGAAAACGGAATCTCGGTAATTTCTGTTTCAGATGAAGGTATGGCTTCCTCTGAAATACCATCAGTCTTACAAAACGCCGTTACCCAACTTAATGACTATTTTCAAGGCAATCGAACTCATTTTGATTTCAAACTTAACCCCAAAGGAACCGACTTTCAACAAAAAGTGTGGCAAGCCCTACTCGAAATTCCGTACGGAAAAACCTGTAGTTATATGGATTTGTCCAAAAAACTAGGCGATGTCAAAGCCATTCGTGCCGTAGCTTCGGCCAACGGAAAAAATCCGCTATGGATCGTAGTACCCTGTCACAGAGTCATTGGTACTGATGGCTCACTAACGGGCTATGCTGGCGGATTGTGGCGCAAAAAATGGCTATTGGAACACGAAAGTCCATCTGGCCAACAAACACTTTTCTGAAATTATAGCCACAAATTCCCGAATTTTATTTTCAATTATTTAAATTCGTGAATAAATCACTTACAAATGATCGAAAAAATAAACCTCAATAACATTCTTTTTCTAGACATAGAAACCGTTCCTGAAGTTGCTGATTTCAATACTTTGGATGACGAAATGAAGGCGCTTTGGGACCACAAAACACTATACCAACGCAAAGACGATTTTACACCTGAAGAATTTTATGACCGTGCTGGAATTTGGGCCGAGTTTGGAAAAATTGTGTGCATTTCGGTAGGTTATTTTATCATCAAAGGGGACATTCGTAATTTTAGAGTGACCTCTTTTTTTGGTGAAGAAAAGCAGCTATTGAAGGATTTCAGTAATCTAATCAACAATCATTTTAATCAGCCGCAACACGTGTTGTGTGGTCATAATGCCAAAGAATTTGATATTCCGTTTTTAGCCCGCCGAATGATCATCAATCAAATGCCCATTCCCGACAAACTCAATTTATTTGGTAAAAAACCTTGGGAGATTCCGCATTTGGACACCTTAGAATTATGGAAATTTGGCGATTACAAGCATTTTACTTCCTTAAAATTAATGTGTAAAGTACTTGGCATTCCTTCCTCCAAAGGCGATATCGACGGCAGCCAAGTCGGACATGTTTTTTATGTAGAGAAAGACATCGATCGCATCGTAACCTATTGCGAAAAAGATACTATTGCCGTGGCGCAGATTTTCCTTCGCCTTCGCAGAGAAGATCTACTGATTGAAGAGGAGATTATTCATGTGTAAATTAACCCTAAATGTATAAAAAAGCTTTTTTTTTAATTTTTAGTCTTGTTGGATTTATTTCATTATTTCTACCTTTTAATAAAGTTATAATCATCAGTTGTGCTTTGGATGGAGGTGGTTCTACGGACTATTATTATGATCCTTTTATTAAGTATTTGGTTGATTTTTTTACTTTCCGATCTATTACTTTTTTAGATGTTTTTGAATTTTTAGCGTTTATCTTAATAATTTTTTCACTTGTGATTACGCCTTTATTACTTTTTTATAATAGAAAAAAAATTAGTTTATTGTTGATTGTTTTAACATTAGGATTGATGATTATTTCTATTTACAATTCCTATGATAGTTTAGGTTACGGTTATTACATAATTTTTCTTCAACAAAGTGTTCTTTTGGTTCTGATTATTTTATCAAAAAACAAAATATTACATTTACAAAAATTATAAATTATGGTATTGAGTAGATTTTGGTTGGTTATATTTATTTCTTCCATCCTTTTTGTAGTAGTGAGTTTGTTTTCGGGCAATAGTTATACTATTGATCATGTTTTGAATGGCAAAAAAGACGATCCTATTTTACTATCGGAACACTATCTAGAGCAAATGCCTGTTTTTATCAAAGACAGTCTTAAAAAGGCACCCGATCAAACCATGGTCATCAACCGAGACACCCTAAACGCTGACACTACTTATGTGTATAAAAACAAAGTGGTAAAAGTATTTAGCGGCGTTCAAAAATCTGATGGGCTCTTGCCAACATGTAAAAGTACCTTGCTCGATTTGATTTTGCCATTGATGGCTTACCTAGCTTTTTTCTGTGGATTAATGGAATTATTAATCATTTCAGGAGCTTCCGAAAAACTAGCCAAAGTATTGAGTCCAGTGTTCGTAAAAGTATTTCCAAGCATTCCTAAAAATCATCCTTCGATTTCCTATATGACTTTGAATTTTGCTGCAAATTTCTTAGGGTTAGATTCAGCCGCCACACCTTTTGGATTAAAAGCGATGGAAAGTTTGCAAACCATCAATCCAGAAAAAGATAAAGCCAGTGATGCGCAGATCATGTTCATGTGTTTGCACGCATCGGGACTTACATTGATTGCTACTTCTATCATTGGTTATCGTGCAGCAGCAGGAGCTAGCAATCCAGCCGATGTAATGTTGCCTTGTATTATTACTTCTTTCATCGGAACCATTGCGGCTTTCTTAATTGTAGGTATAAAACAAAAAATCAATTTTAAAAGTGCTTCGTTAGTGTTAGGATTAATGGTTTTAATCGCCGCTATTGTAGGTTTATTGATGTATGTGAATCACTTGGATTTAATTGGTAAAAATTACTTTACTTCTAATCTTTCGGCTTTAATTTTAGTAGCCATTATTGCTTTTACGCTGATTTTGTCTTTTGTAAAAGAAAAGAAATTTACAGAGGCTGGCACCACCGTTTACGAAGCGTTTGTAACGGGAGCCAATAATGGAGTGAAAACAGGAGTGACCATTTTTCCTTATGTTTTGGGCATGTTGGTCGCTATTTCTTTGTTCCGAAATAGTGGTTTATTCGAAATTGTGAGCAATTGGGTAGCTTTTGCCTTTTCTAATATGGGAGTTAACAAACAAATCACCGATGCGTTACCAGTAGCTTTGCTTAGACCGTTTAGCTCGGCAGGATCACGCGGCTTTTTGATTGATTCGATGAATACTTTTGGAGCCGATTCGATGACCGGAAGACTCAGCAGTATTTTTCAATGCAGCGCCGAAAGTACTTTTTATGTGATTGCCGTTTATTTTGGTTCGGTAAACATCAAAAATACCCGTTATGCTTTAGGAACGATGTTGTTGGTAGATGTGATTTGTGTGATTACGGCTATTTTTGTGGCTAGCTGGTTTTTTTAGATTATTTGCTACAAAATGGACGAGCTAACTGGACTGAAGTCCAGCCCTAAAAAATGGGTCGAGCCGATGGCTCTTCTACAAACGTAACAGTTCCGTAGGAACGATTTATATTGTAGCAACGGATTTTAATCCGTTGATGTGTATGTAATGAAACAATCTAGTTCCGTAGGAACGGAACATATAATATATGGCCAACACCTATCATCAAGTTTATATTCAAGTAGTTTTTGCGGTGAAATATCGTGATGCAGTTATTGCTGATGATTGGAAAACTACGGTATTTAGTGTAATTGGTAATTTGATTAATGAAACTGGTTGTAAAACTATAATTGTAAACGGTGTTGAAGATCATGTTCATTGTTTCTTAGGATTAAAGCCCACAGTTTCCATTTCGGAGTTAATGAAAACGGTTAAAGCAAAATCATCGAAATACATCAACGATCAAAAATTAACCATCTCAAGATTTGAATGGCAAGAAGGATACGGTGCCTTTTCTTACAGTCAATCTCAAATTGATGCTGTTTATAAATATGTTGCTAATCAGGAAGAACATCATAAGAAAAAAACCTTCAAACAAGAATATTTAGAATTTCTAGATAAGTTTCATATACCTTTCGAAGAGCGATATGTTTTTGAAGAATTGATATGATAATTATGTGATTAAAATTGGCCGAGCCGATGGCTCTTTTTTATGACTTCTTATGTAAACTGGACTAAAGTCCAGCCCTACAAAATGGATCGAGCCGATGGCTCTTTTAAACTCGCAATAGTTCCGTAGGAACGACTTATATTGTAGCAACGGATTTTAATCCGTTGGGCGTATGTAAATATTGCATCAAAATTTTTATGTTGGGCGGATGTCATTATTGAAGCTATTAGGGAATAATAACAATTCTACAATAATGATGATTTAATTTATACCCATTCTAAAAGAAGAGCTAGCAAAAATCAATAGTAGGTATTTGAACAATTCTTATCTTTACCTTTCATAAAAAAATAATACAATATGGACTTTATATACCAGGATCCTTATCCTATTTTAAAAGACGAAACCCAATACCGAAAAATTACTTCTGATTTTGTAAAAGTTGAACAATTAGGCGAACGCGAAATTTTAACCATCGATCCAAAAGGTTTGGAGTTATTGGCTCAAGAAGCTATGAGAGACGTTTCTTTTATGTTGCGTACTTCGCATTTAGAAAAGTTAAGAGCCATTTTGGATGATCCAGAAGCGACCGATAATGATCGTTTTGTAGCGTATAATTTATTGCAAAATGCCGTAGTAGCTATCGATGGCGAATTGCCTTCTTGCCAAGATACGGGAACGGCGATTGTGATGGCAAAAAAAGGAGAAAATGTATACACTGGCGTCGATGATGCAGAGTACTTGTCTAAAGGGATTTTTAATACCTATCAAGAAAGAAACCTACGTTATTCTCAAATTGTGCCCATTAGCATGTTTGAAGAAAAAAATTCAGGATCCAATCTTCCGGCTCAAATTGATATTTATGCTAAAAAAGGCACTTCGTATGAATTTCTGTTTTTAGCTAAAGGTGGAGGTTCAGCGAATAAAACGTATTTATACCAACAAACGAAATCATTATTGAATGAGAAATCGTTAGATGCTTTTATTCGTGCTAAGATCATGGATTTGGGGACATCTGCTTGCCCACCTTACCACTTGGCTTTGGTGATTGGAGGAACATCTGCCGAAGCTAATTTGGCAGCTGTAAAAAAAGCTTCTGCAGGTTATTTTGATCATTTGCCTACTTCTGGAAACATGGCAGGTCAAGCTTTCCGTGATTTGGAGTGGGAAAAAAGAGTACAAATCATTTGCCAAGAAAGCCAGATTGGAGCACAATTTGGAGGTAAATATTTCACACACGATGTTCGTGTAATTCGTTTGCCGCGTCATGCTGCTTCTTGTCCAGTTGGATTAGGAGTTTCTTGTTCGGCGGATAGAAATATCAAAGGGAAAATTACGAAAGACGGTATTTTTGTAGAACAATTGGAAGTAAATCCAAAACGATTGTTACCAGAAATTCCTCCTCATTTAGAAGCGGCTGTCGAAATTGATTTGAACAAGCCTATGCCAGAAATTTTGGCGGAGTTGTCTAAATATCCTATCAAAACACGATTAAAACTAAACGGAACCTTAATTGTAGCTCGTGATATTGCACATGCGAAAATCAAAGAGTTGTTAGATGCAGGAAAACCGATGCCAGAATACTTTAAAAATCACCCTATTTATTATGCTGGACCAGCCAAAACACCAGAAGGAATGCCTTCAGGAAGTTTTGGGCCAACAACCGCAGGTCGTATGGATGTGTATGTAGAAGAATTCCAAAAAAATGGCGGAAGTATGGTGATGTTGGCCAAAGGTAACCGAACCAAAGACGTAATGAACGCTTGTAAAACCTATGGAGGATTCTATTTGGGATCTATTGGTGGACCAGCAGCAATTTTGGCAAAAGAGAATATTCTTTCTGTTGAGGTAGTGGATTTTGAAGAATTAGGAATGGAAGCCGTTCGTAAAATTACCATTAAAGATTTCCCTGCTTTTATTATTACAGATGATAAAGGGAATGACTTTTTCGAAAATTTATAATTCATAATCATCAAACTAAGGCTGTCTCTGTCGAGGCAGTCTTTTTTATTAACCCTATTTTTATTTGAAACCAGTACATTAGACCAAGAATTTTTGGGGCTTAATTTTTGTTATAAAAGGGTTTATTAAAATGTTTGAAGAGCATATTTCGCAGAGGTGTTTTTTTGATAATAACAAATTGATAAATTGGGTTGTAACGGGTACATAAAGGTTTCGTAACCCGAAGCATCCTCACAAGTTTTAGAAATCAAATAATTACCTTCTATTATATCTAATAATGTTAGCAAGGGTGAAAAAAAAGTGATTCCTATTTTGTGTTTTGAGCTATCCGTTATGTCTGAGTTGATAATATCCAATTGATAATTTATGAAAGGTAAATAATTATTGCCCAGAATATCTGGCACACGATACAAATTTCCATTCAGCTGATTTATATAATTCTGTGCTGCCATCCCTGTCAAATAATGTAATTGAGAGGCTTTTTCGTTATGACTCAAAAGCGCTCTAAAGGTGTTTTTAGGTTCCTCTTTTGAATTAAATTGCTGACTTTGCATCACAAATTCTTTAAAAGTATCTTCCCATACATATTGGTCCCATAAATAGGTTGATGTTTGGTCAATGATAAGTCTGTAGGCGAGTCTAATTTTGGCTTTATACATAAATAAAAATTATAATGGCACTTCAAATAACATCAGAACCGCATTCTCAGACAAGGCCTCCCATTCGATAACTTCGGTTTCTTTGAGTCCTAGTCCATCATTTGTTTCCAATAATCGGTTTTCAACTTCAAAAGCTCCACTGATTACATACACAAAAGCTCCATTATTTTTGTTTTTTAAGCTGTAACATCCGTCTTTTCTTCCATTAAAAACGCCTATAAACCCAATAGTATTTTGACTTTTATAAATTAAAGTAAGCTTATTTTTTGGATTAGAATCAAAAGCTAATGTAGTTAAAGTTGTTTTTGAGATGCTGTTTTCACTTTTCAGCCAAATTTGTAGATAACTAATGTTGTCCTTTGAGTAGGCGTTAGCTATTGAATATGAATATCCTTTTTGGGCTGTAGCATGAAGGATTTGTCCAATTTTAATAAAATGCGAATCGTTTAAATGATCATTGTACTGTATGGTTCCAAAGAGTGGAATCAGGAGTAGCTCTGTATTAGATTTTAAGTCAGTTGTCGTCTCTTGACTAGGGGCAAGGATTTCTTCGTTTATGACCTCAATCGTTCCAAATGACTCTCTTGAATCCGCTCTATACTCATTGAAATTAAAAGTAGAGAATCTCTTAAATTTCATTGCAAGGGTTGTTTCTCCTCTAGAAGTTGAGGTATAAATTTGAGCACTTTGTTGTTTTATCATTTTTCAGAGTCTTTACTTAAAAAAACAAGTTCAGTAGTATTACCTAAAGCGACTAAGTTGTTACATTGATGGTATGTGTCAATACAAATCCATCTGTTACATTTCCTGTTATGGTTGACATTTCGCTTGCGGCAGAGTCTGAGAACACATTGTCTGAGGCGTTATAAGTATAGCCAGACATTCCTTTGGTATATCCTTTTGAAGTTGCAGCATTTACTTGTACCACAGCGCTATCAGCTCCTTCTGGAAAAGCAATTTGGGTGATTAGGAGAGAGGTGCCTGCCGAGTTATAGATATGCACGTGAATGTGGGTAGCTCTGCTCTGATACCATCCTGGAAAGATAGAAGAAAAGGTTACTAATCCGTTCGCATCTGTCGTTTGTCTGCCTCTCAAAAAGTGAACAGCCGTGAAATCTGCTGTTTGCATAGAGGTTCCTCCATATTCTGAATAATATCCATCTTTATCACAATGCCAGATGTCTACGATAGCACCTGCAAGGGCGGCACAGCTAGATTTAGTGTTTTTGATGGTGATTTTGATCGTAAAAGCGACACCTGTTCTATCGCCAACAATATTGGTTTTAACCAAAGAATCTGGTGATTTTGTTGGGAATGGCCCAGCAGTTTCTGACGGGGTTACTGTACAAGTTCCAGAGCCAGAAGAAGGAGTACTATCTGAACTAGATACAGAAGAATCATCGTCTTTGCTACAAGCATTAATAACAGGAATAGTTAATGATCCCAATCCTACTAAGCCCAATCCTCTTAAAAAATCTTTTCTTTCCATGCGTTTACAATTTTAAGGTTATGGTGTAAAAATAGGTAAATATGTATAATTGTTAAAAAACATTGAGGTAACAGAAAGCATTTAAGAGGTAAATAGAATAATAAGTATTTATTTAACACGAATACTACGATTTATTCTTTGTTTAGCAAAGCTAAAAAAGAAGTTTCATAACTCGCACTTATTGGAATTTCTTCTTCATTAATGTAAATTATTTTGTTTCGTACTTTTTCTATTTTGGATATAGATACTATAAATGAACGGTGTACTCTACTAAACTCTCTTTCGGGTAGTTTTTGTAACAAAGCTTTCATCGTCATTCGGGCTACAATTGTCTTTTGATTTTGAATATGAATTTTAAGGTAATCATCTAGGCCTTCTATGAATAGAATATCAGATAATAGAATTTTTTTTAAACTGTAGTCGGCTCGAATAAAAAGGTATTGTTGTTCAGGATTTTGATGGTTCTGTTTCCATTGTGTAGTAGCTTTTTCTATTGCTTGTTCAAAGCGTGAAAAAGAAAAAGGTTTTAATAAATAATCGGTTGCACTTAGTGTAAAGCCTTCAACAGCATATTCAGAATAAGCGGTTGTAAAAATAACCATCGCTCTGTGAGGGATTTTTTTGTAGAAATCGATACCAGTAATAGAAGGCATATTGATATCTAAAAACAATAAATCAACAGGATATTTTTTTAGATATTTTAATGCATCTTCGGATTTTGTAAATGTTTTTACCAAATTAACAACGCCTGATTTGGCACAAAAATTCTCTATCACTTCCAGTGCAGGTGGTTCGTCATCTAGTGCAATTGCTTTTATCATCCTACTTTTAGCGTTAAGGTTATTACATACATTTTTGGATTATCATCAATAGATAAAACATGATTATTAGGATACAATAGTGATAAACGCTCAATGGTATTTTGCAAACCAATACCACTATCAGATTGAATAGAGTCTACTTTGTTATTCGAAACATAGAGCGTTAAATCATCATCTACAGTGGTAATTTTAATACAAATCTCTGAAATTTGATTTGGATTTACCCCGTGTTTGAATGCATTTTCGATGAATGAAATTAAAATAAGAGGCGTAATTGCTTTTCCGTAAGTATCTCCTGTTACTTCATATATGATTGTTACGGTATTGCCAAGTCGCGTTTTTTGCAATTCGATATAATTATTTATGTAGTTGATTTCTTTGTCTAGAGCAATGATATCATCATTTGCATTAGAGATAATATATCGCATTAACTCAGATAATTGAACTACAGCATCTGCCGTTTTATCATCCTTTTTTATTGCCAAAGAATAAATACTATTAAGTGTATTGAATAAAAAATGTGGATTGATTTGTGCTTTTAAAAAGGATAATTCAGATTTCATTTTATCTTCTTCCACTTTTTGTAACCTGAGTTTTATGGCAATAAATAAACTTGAGACTAATCCTATGAGGTATACCAAAATTGTATGATTGTATTGTGCGGGTCGCGTTCTTTTCACCATTGAGCAGTTCTGCTCAGGAGATGGTATTCTGTCCGAAAACGGATGTTCTTTCGGATTAAATTCTTCTGGTTTAGGAATAAATTTTTTGTCGGTTGTAAAAGGGGTATGGTGACCAAAATCCAAAAAATTCCTTTTTGGATTATCCAAGAAGGTTGAAATCAAAAGGAAAAAAAGTAAAAAGCACACAAGGAGCCCTATGTATTGTACTTGCTTTTTCTTGAAATACAATTGAGGGATTAACACATAGAAATTGAAGTAAAAAAAGGCAAGTAATAAGAAGTAAATGAAAAAATAAATTCTGTCATGAGCATTGTTTACCAAGTCAGGAAAACTAAAAAAAACACCATTTGAAGAAAAGGCATATGGCAAAAAAAGAAATGTAAAACACAACGAAACGTGCATTACATAATTTGAAATATTTCTTTTCATATATGTAAATTTTATTTTTCAGAGGTCACATATGGTATGCTTCGTCAGTTTTTTTGGAAGTTGTTTTTTTGGTTTAAATACAATGGACTACGGTGTAGTTGTTGGGCCTCTTTATTATTGCTTTCGATTTACTAATAAACGTTCTTTTCAAATATAAAATACTTACCGCATTAGTTCAAATTAATGCGGTAAAAAGAGTATTTATTGCGGTTAGTTGTATTACAACTATTTAATCAATCGCCATTTCTGGAATTTCGCCTTCGATGATTAAGTCGGCCTCCGTAGAAGCAATGATGTGTTCTACCGATACGCCAGGCGCTCTTTCCAAAAGCTTAAATCCTTTAGGAGTGATTTCCATAACTGCCAATTCGGTTACTACTTTTTTTACACAGCCTACGCCAGTTAATGGCAGGGTGCATTTTTTTAGGATTTTACTTTCTCCAGCTTTGTTTACGTGCATCATGGCCACGATAATATTATCTGCCGATGCCACTAAATCCATAGCGCCACCCATTCCTTTGACCATTTTTCCTGGAATTTTCCAGTTGGCAATGTCTCCGTTTTCGGCTACTTCCATAGCGCCGAGAATAGTCAAGTCCACATGTTGACCACGAATCATTCCAAAACTCGTAGCAGAGTCAAAAAAACTAGCTCCAGGAAGCGTTGTAATGGTTTGTTTACCAGCATTGATTAAATCGGCATCTTCTTCGCCTTCAAAAGGAAAGGGCCCCATGCCTAAAACACCGTTTTCGCTTTGAAATTCAACCGAAATATCTTCTCTTACATAATTGGCTACCAAAGTTGGAATTCCGATGCCTAGGTTCACAAAGTAACCGTCTTGTACTTCTTTTGCAATGCGTTTTGCTATATCTTCTTTTGTTAGCATAATTTTGTTTTTTGAAACATATAAGTCATATAAGTTTAGTATTGTCTACTAAATAGTTTTGAATCAGACAAGGAATTAGGAACATTTAAGTTTTAGCTTCAGACTGAATACTATAATACTGACCTCTGAACACTATCTTTTCCTAACCGTTCTTTGCTCTATTCGTTTTTCATATTTTTCGCCTTGAAAAATACGTTGTACTAAAATTCCAGGAATATGAATTTGATTCGGGTCCAAAGTTCCTGCTTCTACTAATTCTTCTACTTCAGCAATGGTAATTTTTGCGGCACCGCACATACACGGATTAAAATTTCTAGCCGTTCCTTTGAAAATTAAATTCCCAGCAGTATCACCTTTCCAAGCTTTCACAATGGCAAAATCAGCTTTGAAAGCTTCTTCCATAATGTGCATTTTCCCATTGAATTCGCGTACTTCTTTGCCTTTGGCAACTTCAGTTCCATAACCAGCAGGAGTAAAAAAAGCAGGAATACCAGCTTGAGCCGCACGACAACGTTCAGCTAAAGTACCTTGAGGAATCAAATCTACTTCGAGTTCGCCAGAGAGCATTTGGCGTTCAAATTCTGCATTTTCTCCCACATAAGAAGAAATCATTTTTTTGATTTGTTTTTTTTGTAAAAGCAAACCAAGTCCAAAATCATCTACACCAGCGTTGTTTGAAATACAAGTTAAATCGTTAACGCCTTTTTGAACTAAAGCTGCAATGGAGTTTTCAGGTATTCCGCAAAGGCCAAAGCCACCTAACATCAGTGTCATTCCGTTTTCGATACCTTGAAGGGCATCTTGAACATTGGAAACCGTTTTGTTTATCATATGTTTACAATTTATTTTAGGGATAATGTATTTATTCAATAAAACAACGATGTAAAATCTCTTTAATAATAGAAATTTCATCGCAGCCGCTAAATTAATTCAAAAAAAGAAGTAATAACGAAATCGATTGCGAAGATTGGTTTTAAAAAAAAAAAAATTTGAAATAAAGAAGCCATAACGATAGCTTTCTAACTGTCGTTATGGCCTATTGAATTTTTATAGTTCGAATTCCTCGGTAGTTTGTTCTGTAGCGGTAGTGTCAACCGCAACGGCTCTTCTTGGAGTGTAACAATCTACTTTAATTGAAAGATTGGCTGGTCGTTCAAAAGGTTCTTTGGAAACTTGTAAACTAGGGTCCTCATAACATTTTTTCATAAAATACCCCCAAACTGGCAATGCTGAGGCTGCCCCTTGTCCGTAAGTTAAACTTTTGAATCGAGCAGAACGGTCTTCACAACCTACCCAAACACCCGTAACTAAATTCGGCACCATACCCATAAACCATCCATCGGATTGATTTTGAGATGTTCCTGTTTTTCCAGCTATAGGATTTCTAAACATATAAGGATAGCCTGTCCAGCGGTTGTCTCCTGCTCCTCCTCCTTCTGTTCTTAATCTTGCTCCAGAACCACTTTCGGTTACACCTTCTAGTAATTTAATCACCGCAAAAGCAATGTCTTTATTCAACACATCATGCGATTCAGGAATTGGCTCGTAAATAACCACTCCGCTTTTATCTTCGATTTTGGTTAAAAACTGTGGTTTTACATAAACCCCTTGATTGGCAAAAGTACTGTAAGCAGCCACCATATCTTCAACTGTGATTTCAACAGCTCCTAGGGCAATAGAAGGTTGGGTAATAATCTCTGATTTTACACCCAATTTATGTGTTAATTCAATAACCGCTTCTGGCCCTACTTTGTCAATCAATTTAGCCGAAATAGTGTTGATAGAATGTGCCAAAGCTTGTTTCAACGTAACCATACCGCGGTATCTATTATCAGAGTTTCTTGGCTCCCAATCTTCGGTAACATGATGACGTCCTTTATGAATCATAAAAGGAGAATCAATGATAGAGTCACAAGGTGACATGTTCAATTGTTCAATAGCAGTTGCATAAACGAACGGTTTGAAAGTAGATCCTACTTGTCTCGCTCCTTGTCCTACGTGATCGTATTGAAAATATTTATAATTGATTCCGCCCACCCAAGCTTTGATGCTTCCGGTTTGAGGCTCCATTGCCATTAAACCAGATTGCAAAAAGTGTTTGTAATAACGAATAGAATCCATTGGAGTCATTACGGTATCAATTTCTCCTTTCCAAGAGAAAATCTTCATTTTTGTTTTTTGTTTAAATGAAGCAATGATTTCGTCTTCATTTTTTTCCATAGCTTTCATGACATTCCATCGGTTAGAGGATTTCATGGCTTGGTTCATAATGCGTTGCGTTTCGGCTTCGGTAATGTTTACGAAAGGTGCATTTTTGTTGTCTTTTTGTTGTAAAAAGAATTCTTCTTGCATGTTCGCCATATGTGCCGCTACTGCTTCTTCAGCATAGGTTTGCATTCTGGAATCAATGGTGGTATAAATCTTTAAACCATCTTTGTAGATGTCATAATCTGTACCGTCTGGTTTTTTGTTTTCTTCTACCCATTTTTTCATATAATCTCTTAGGTATTCTCTGAAATAAGTCGCAATACCATCTTTATGAGTTTCTAATTTGAAATTGAGTTTTATGGGTAACTTTTGCAATCTTTCTTTTTCTGATGTAGAGATGATGTCGGCTTTTTCCATTTGCAAAAGCACTACATCTCTACGTTTTTTTGATGCTACAGGATGTTTAACCGGGTTAAATTTTGAAGAATTGTTAAACATTCCTACCAAAACAGCAGATTCGTCTATAGTTAAATCTTTTGGCGCTTTGGAGAAATAGGTTTTTGCTGCCGAGCTAACTCCTACAGAGTTGTTTCCAAAATCATAGACGTTGCAGTACATCGCAATGATTTCGTTTTTGGTGTATTGTCTTTCCAAACGGATGGCGATAATCCATTCTTTTATTTTTTGAACAATACGAAAAGGTAGGAATTTCGAACCTTCTCCATGAAATAATTGTTTGGCCAATTGTTGAGTTAGTGTACTAGCACCACCACTAGTTCCTAAACTTACAATAGCTCGCATAGTTCCTCTACCATCGATACCAGAGTGCTCATAAAAACGAGTATCTTCGGTCGCTACCAAGGCATCTACAAAGTTTTTCGGCAAATCAGAATACTTTAATTGCGAACGATTCTTTTGGAAATATTTTCCTAAAACCACTCCATCTGACGAAATGATTTCGGTAGCCAAATTTGAGTCTGGATTTTCTAAATCTTCAAAAGAAGGCATAGAACCAAACAGTCCCCAAGAGGCAAAAAGGAAGAAAAGAGCCAAAATGCCCAAACCATAAAAGTAGATTTTCCAAAACTTCTTTTTATAGTAATTGATGTCTTTATCAATTGCTTTAGACGATGTATTATTTTTTCTAACTGCCATAATTTACTCTATTTTTTCTATTCTAAAACCTACGTCGGTAATGCCATCCAAAACGGATACACCAGGTACTTTGCCGTTTTCTCTCAAAGCTTGTTTGATGTATACTTTGAATTGTCCTTTAAATCTAACTTTTTCTTTGTAAAAAAGTTTACTTTCTTTTAAATCTGTAAAGCCATTTCCTAACAAGGTTCCGTCAGGGTTGGCCATTTGGTATTCTAAAGTATCTACTTTGGTGAAGCCATTTTTTTGTTCCATAGCCACAATCAAAAAGATATTATTGAATTTATAATTGTCATTGGCTCTCAAATTTACAAACAAATTGTATTGTTTTGTAGTGTCCAATGCAGGCAAATCGAAGGAAACAATACTGTCCTTGTTCCAACCGCTGCCTACTGTTTTGTATTCGTCAAAAACTCTTTTTTTGTCGCAGGCCAAAAAGAGTAAGACTACAGCAAATAAGATGCAACTATTTTTTATCCCCATTTTTAGTAATAATTATAGGTTTTCTTGGTTCGTTGGTTGGAGTATTCCCTTGCTTTTTGTCATTGGCATTGCCTCGACTTTTGTTGTTGTGAGGTCTTTTTTTGTTGCCATTTTGAGCAGCAGGTTTGTTAGGTGCTATAGCTGGTGCGGCAACTACAGTTGCTGTTGCTCCAGCGTTTGGCTTGCGTTTTTTCGAAGGTCTTTTTTTGGCTTTGGGTTGGTCAAAACGAGTTAAACTCTCTTGTCCCATAGCGTTATTAAAGTTTTTCTCTGGTTCGGCAACCACTTCTATAGCGTAATCTTCTAACGACGAAACTTTGTTTTTTAGTTTGTTTTCGGCAATGATTTCGTGAACTTGCTCAATTTTAAGCACGTGCCAATTGGCAAAGTTATTCGTGTAAGCAAACCACATTAAGCCTTTGAAAATATCTTGTTTTTGACAGATAGCATCTCCTTTTTCGGTCACTAATTTGGTGTCGAAATTTGGAAAATGCTTCAAAGCATCCATGTAGGTGTCTAACTCATAATTCAAACAACATTTTAATTTCCCGCATTGTCCTGCCAATTTTTGTGGATTCAATGACAATTGTTGGTAACGTGCTGCTGAAGTATTCACACTTCTAAAATCGGTCAACCAAGTAGAACAACATAGTTCTCTTCCGCAAGAACCGATTCCTCCTAAACGAGCGGCTTCTTGACGGAAACCTACTTGTTTCATTTCGACTCTTGTGCTGAATTCTTTGGCAAAATCCTTAATCAACATTCTAAAATCTACACGGTCGTTGGCGGTGTAATAAAAAGTTGCTTTGGAACCATCACCTTGAAATTCAATATCCGAAATTTTCATTTCTAATTTGTGCTGAATCGCCAATTCACGTGCACGAACTTTCATAGGTTCTTCTTTATCTCGAGCGGCAGACCAAATATCGATGTCTTTTTGAGAAGCTTTTCTATAGATTTTTGGAATTTCAGTTCCGTTTGGATTGACCCCTTTTTTCTTCATTTGAATTTTTACCAACTCCCCAGTTAGCGTCACAATTCCGATATCGTGACCTGGTGAAGCTACCGTTGCTACGATGTCTCCCATACTTAAAGTTAGTTTTTCGGTATTGCGGTAAAATTCTTTTCTTCCGTTTTTGAAACGTACTTCGACACAGTCAAAAGGCGCTTCGCCATTGGGTAAACTCATGTTCGAAAGCCAATCAAAAACGGTTAATTTGTTGCAGCTATCGGTGCCGCAAGTCCCATTATTTTTACACCCCTTTGGTGCGCCACCATCGGAAGTTGAACAACTTGTACAAGCCATAATTATATTGTGATGTTGCCAAAAAAGCAACTTGAGTTCTTACTTAAATTTAATCGGTAAAGATAGTATTTTTTAATTGTATGTTACAACGGTAAAAAATAAGGATGCGTCTTAAAATTATACTAAAATAATTGGAATTTTGAGATGACTTATCTTAATCTTGGATGTATTTCTATAACAATAAAGGATTTTCCAAAATTATTATGCTTTTGAACCATTTAAGGTATTTTAGAACATATAAGTTTGGGGTAAAATAAAAACCATCACAAAAAGGATTGTGATGGTTTAGATTATTGCGTTTATGATTGTTGCTAAAGTAGCGGATTGTGGCTCTTTAGCCCCGATAGTAGTGGAAATCCTTTGTGGGCTGGGGTTCAGCCCGCAAAGATTGCAACGGATAGCGGGACCATTGTTCCTTAAAAAAGCCTATTTTTTCTGCTCCTAAAAAACAAGCAAGTATTAGGTTTCTTTGACCGAAATGATTTTTACGGGACAAGCCTTTGCGGCGAGTTCGCAACTTTCTACGATGGTGTGATCGGGTGATTTTAGGGTGTAAAAACCTTTGGCATTGACACTTTTGATGAGTACCGATTTACCGTCTTTTTTGGACATTTGAAACTGTACGGGTGCCATTTCTACGCAGTAATTGCAACCGATGCATTTGTCTCTTTGTAGGGTGATGATGACCATTAGGCTTCTACTATTTTGTATAATTTGTCGGACATACGGATTCTAAACGGCAGTTTGAGGGTGCAATCGTCTCCTTTGGTAGCGCGCTCTGCCGAGGTATCGTTGACAAACATTTCTTCGATAATCATTTCTTGTGCGCCAGTGCTTGGACCCGTTACTAGAATTTTATCGCCCACTTTGATGTCGTAGGCTTCGATTTTGAATTGACCAATTTCGGCTTTGGGGAAGAAATGGGTACCTTTGCCCACATAGACTTTCTTTTGTGTAGCCACGGAGCCCGAAACATCGCTCCATTCTCCCAATTCTTGTCCTAAATAATAACCCGACCAGAATCCGCGGTTGTACACGGTGTTCAAAGCCTCCATCCAAACGGCAATTTTTTCTTTTGAAAAAGTACCATCATAGTAGGAATCAATTGCCTCTCGATAAGTTTTGATTACGGTAGCCACATATTCTGGAGCGCGGCCACGACCTTCGATTTTGAGGACTTGAATGCCCGAATCAATGACTTGGTCTAGGAAATCTAGGGTGCATAAATCTTTGGGCGACATCATATACTCGTTGTCCAATTCGATTTCGAAACCCGTTTCTTGGTCGATTACGGTATATTTTTTACGACAGTTTTGTTTGCAAGCACCGCGATTGGCTGAGGAGTTATGTGAGTGCAGACTCAAATAGCATTTACCCGAAACGGCCATACATAAAGCGCCGTGACCAAAGATTTCAATCTCAACCAAATTCCCGTTAGGTCCTTTGATTTGTTCTTTTTCGATTTGTTCGGTGATTTTTTTTACTTGACGCAAACTCAATTCGCGACTCAACACCATAGTGTCGGCAAAAAGGCTGTAGAATTTGATGGTTTCGATATTGGTCACATTCAATTGTGTAGAAATGTGAATTTCCATTCCCACGCTTCGAGCCATTGCAATTACGGCTTGATCCGAAGCAATCACCGCAGTGATGTTGGCTTCTTTGGCTTTATTGATTAAAGTTTTGACCACAGATAAGTCGTGGTCATAAATGATGGTGTTTAAGGTCAAGTAACTTCGTACGTTTTTGGCTTCGCAGCGTTTGGCGATTTCGGCCAAATCATCCATAGTGAAGTTTACGGAGGCGCGGGCACGCATATTGAGTTGTTCTACTCCAAAATATACGGAATCACATCCATTGTCTAAGGCAGCTTGCAAGGATTCGAAATTCCCAGCTGGTGCCATTAATTCTATTTTGTTGTTTGTTGTCATTGTGTGTATTGTTTTGACACAGATTTAGTTCATCCGTTACTATTTATTTTGGTTTCACTGATTTTCAATTCACAAATTAATTTGTGAAATCTGTTTCCAATTTATTTTGTAGAGTGAACCTTTGTCAACGATTTGAACTTTGACAAAGGTGATGGATGAAAGTTTGGAAAAACTATTTTAAAATTTTATACAATGTATCAGATAAACGTACTCTAAAAGGCACTTCAAAAGTTACTTTGTCGCCTGGTTGTGCAACCGTTTTTTCGATGCCGTTGACTAACATTTTTTCGAGTACAAGTTGTTCGTTTCCTGTAGTAGGGCCCGAAATTAAAATGGTATCGCCTAATTGTAGTTCATTATTTTCAATAACGAAAAGAGCAACTTGCGCTTTTACAAAGTAATGTTCGGCTTTGCCTAAAAGTGTTTTTTTGATTTTGATTCTTTGACGAATTTTGGTTGGAGTCGTGGCAACTGCCAATGGTGTGTCCGAAAGCTCGCCTGAATGCTTGAAGGGTAATTTATCTGATTTTCCTTTTCGGAAGACTTTGTTGCCAACTTGGATGCCTTTTCTCAACTTTACTTGCTCAACTAATGGCAAGTTGATGATGTCTAAACATTCGTTTGAACAACAATTTTGCATAGCTTCTTTGCATTCATCACATTGAATGAACAACAAATGACAGCCAACATTTTCGCAGTTGGTATGATTGTCGCAAGGTTTTCCACATTGGTGGCATTGCGAAACGATATCGTCTGTGATGCGCTCACCCAAACGATGGTCAAAAACGAAATTCTTTCCGATAAATTTACTTTCTAGATTTTCTTCTTTGATTTGCTTGGCGTAGTTGATGATACCTCCTTCTAATTGGAAAACGTTTTTAAAACCTTGGTGCTTGAAGTAAGCCGAAGCTTTTTCGCAACGAATTCCTCCAGTGCAATACATCACTAGATTTTTATCTTCTTTAAAGTCTTGTAATTGTTCGTTAATGATAGGCAACGATTCGCGAAACGTTTCCACATCAGGAGTAATAGCGCCTTTAAAATGACCGATTTCACTTTCGTAATGGTTTCTAAAATCGACTACAATCGTATTGGGATCTTCTAAGATTTCATTAAATTCTTTGGCTTTGAGGTGTACTCCAATATTGGTTACATCAAAGGTTTCGTCGTTTAATCCGTCGGCCACAATTTTGTCACGCACCTTTACAGTGAGTTTCAAAAACGAATGATCATCGTGTTCTACGGCTACATTCAAGCGAATGTTGCGCATAAATTCATAAGCTTCTAGCGTTTCGCGAAAGGCTTCTAAATTTTCGGCAGGGACAGACATTTGCGCGTTGATTCCTTCTTTGGCTATATAGGTTCTACCTAGTGCATCCAGTTTATTCCATTCGATAAACAAATCGTCGCGAAATTTTTTGGGATCTTCAATTTTGGCATACGCATAGAAAGACAACGTGAGGCGTTGTTTTCCGGCTTGGTCAATAAGCTCGGCTCTTTCTTCTGCGCTTAAGGTGTTATACAGTTGCATGCTATAAACGTTAAGTGAGAAATAAATTAGGAACTCTAATTGGAAGAATTCTGAGCAAAGATAAAATAAAAGCATTAAAAAACCTGCTAAAATGTAGTACTCTAGCAGGTTTATTATTTTTATAAAATTTGTTTAACAATATTCGTTAAAAGCATCTTTTAAGTTTTCTGCAATCATTTCTGCTGGACGACCTTCGATGTGATGACGTTCTAACATATGAACTAATTCTCCGTTTTTGAACAAAGCCATAGAAGGCGATGATGGAGGGAAAGGAAACATATGTTGTCTAGCAGCATCAACAGCTTCTTTGTCAACACCAGCGAAAACAGTGATTAAATGGTCTGGTTTTTTTGAACCATCTAAACTCATTTTAGCTCCTGGACGTGCATTTCTTGCTGCACAACCACATACAGAATTCACAACTACTAAGGTTGTTCCTTCTGCTTTTATAGCAGCATCTACTTCTGCTGCATTATGTAAATCTTGGAAACCAGCAGCAGTTAATTCTGCTTGCATCGGTAAAACCATATCTTGTGGATACATATTGTTTATTTTTTCTAGTTAAATTTTGAATGCAAAGTTACAAAGTTTGATAAAAACTTATCAGAACGAATTATAAAGTTTTGTTATAGTTACTGCTAATTAATTTATTGTTTCTCCGTTAGTAACTCCTTCGGCATCTGGATTAACGAAAACCAATTTCCCTTCGGTGTTAATAGTCATCAAAATCATACCTTGGCTTTCTACGCCACGCAAATTTCTTGGTGCTAAGTTTACCAAAACAGTTACGCGTTTTCCAATAATATCTTCGGGTTTAAAACTCTCTGCAATTCCTGAAACGATGGTGCGAACGTCAATTCCAGTATCTACTTTTAGAATCAATAATTTATTCGCTTTTGGCATTTTTTCGGCCTCCAAAATAGTTCCTACACGAATATCCATTTTGGCAAAATCTTCAAACTGAATCAACTCTTTCTGTGGTTCAGCTTTTTTATTTTCAGCGCTATTTGCCGTTTTCGTAGCTTCTAATTTGTCAATTTGTTTTTGAATCGCTTCGTCTTCAATTTTAGAGAAAAGCAATTCGGCTTCGCCAATTTGGTGACCTGCTGGTAATAAATTCCAATTGTCAAAATCTAAATTCCAATTATTGACATCGATGTTTAGCATACGCAACAATTTTTGTGACGTAAACGGTAAGAATGGCTCGCAAAGTGAACTCAGAGCAGCCGCAATTTGCAAGGCTACAAACATTTGGGTTTTGGTACGTTCCGGATCGGTTTTGACCATTTTCCAAGGCTCTTCGTCGGCCAAATATTTATTTCCTAATCGGGCTACATTCATCATTTCGCCCAATGCCTCTCTAAATCGGTATCTTTCGATAGAACTAGAAATAACAGCTGGATAAGCTTTCAATTCTTCCAAAGTTTGCTCGTCTACTTCAGACAATTTATTTGGCGTTGGAACAATTCCATTGTAATATTTATTCGTTAGCACCACCACACGATTGATGAAATTCCCAAAAATAGCCACCAATTCGTTGTTGTTTCTAGCTTGAAAATCTTTCCAAGTAAAATCGTTGTCTTTGGTTTCTGGAGCATTCGAAGTCAAGGCATAGCGCAACACATCCTGCTGATTAGGGAATTCTTCTAAATATTCGTGTAACCAAACAGCCCAGTTTTTTGAAGTCGATAATTTATTTCCTTCTAAGTTCAAAAACTCGTTTGCTGGAACATTATCGGGTAAGATAAAACTGCCTTCCGCTTTCAACATCGCTGGGAAAATTACACAGTGAAAAACGATATTATCTTTTCCGATAAAATGTACCAATTTGGTGTCTTTATCTTTCCAGTACGGTTCCCAATCTTTACCTTCTCTGGCGGCCCATTCTTTGGTAGACGAAATGTAACCAATTGGGGCATCAAACCAAACGTATAATTTTTTTCCTTCGGCACCTTCTACAGGAACATCGATTCCCCAATCTAAATCACGAGTAACTGCACGAGGTTCTAATCCGCCGTCAATCCAAGATTTTACTTGACCGTACACATTAGGTTTCCAATCGTTTTTATGGCCTTCCAAAATCCATTCTCTCAAAAACGCATCATAACGATCTAGAGGCAAGAACCAGTGTTTGGTCGATTTCAAAATTGGCGTTTCTCCCGTAATGGTTGATTTTGGATTGATTAAGTCGGTAGCGTTTAATGTAGATCCACATTTTTCGCATTGATCACCGTAGGCTTCTTCGTTACCACATTTTGGACAAGTACCTACTACAAAACGATCAGCCAAAAACTGATTGGCTTTGGCATCATATAATTGTTCGGTAATTTCTTCGATAAAATCACCTTTGTCGTATAATTTTTTGAAGAATTCAGAAGCCGTTTTATGATGAATTTCTGCCGAAGTTCTAGAATAATTATCAAATGAAATTCCGAAATCAGCAAATGATTTTCTAATGATTCCATCGTATTTATCAATCACTTCTTGAGGCGTAATACCTTCTTTTTTGGCTTTCATCGATATAGCCACGCCATGTTCATCACTTCCGCAAACAAACACAATATCCCTTCCTTGTAAACGCAAATAACGTGAATAAATGTCCGAAGGTACGTAAACTCCCGCCAAATGCCCAATATGAATGGGGCCGTTAGTGTAAGGCAATGCTGCTGTAATGGTATATCTTTTTGGATTCTGCATCTTAATTTCTGTTTTATTGAGTGCAAAAATAAGCAATAGAATTGAGAGTTGTATGGTTTTATTAGGAGCTATTTCCCGCTATTCGCTACAATCTTTTGTGCCGAAAAAAGGCACAAAAGGATTTTCACTACTATCGGGGCTAGGGTATTCCTTTTCAAAATACTTTTAGTGGAATCACTTAATAAAATAGAACCGATTTAAACTAGCTTTTTTACTCATAGAAATTGACCTTTCATGCAAAACCTTCATAATATTTTTTGCAATCTTTGGCGTCTAAACAAAACCATATTATGAGCAAGACAAAACTAACAATCAACAAAAACGGATCTATAAAAATTGAAGGCGATTTTGAAATAGTAGATCAAGACGGAAATGTTTATGGACTTGAAGGAAGAACCGCTTTGGGCTTGTGCCGATGTGGTTTGTCATCGAATAAACCTTTTTGTGACGGTTCCCACCGCAATAATTTTGAAGGCGAATCTAAAGCATTTGATTTACCTCCAATGAAGAAAAATTAGATTCAATAAACACTAAGGTTATGGCTAAGGGACCTGAAAAAAACACCAAAAACAAGGCGTTGCATACCAAATTGCTCAATCGGAAGAAAGCAAAATTGCAAGAAGAAAAAAGAGAAAAAGCCTTGCGATTAAAAGCTTTGGTGGCCAAAATAAATGCCCAAAAAAGAAACGACGAATCGGATAGCAATGACATCAAGTAACAGATGAATTTTAATTACATTCAAAATCAACTTTTTATTCGAAATTTGTTGTCAATTGCTTTAAAAACTAATCCATATGGAATTCGGTAAAATCATTATTTCAGAAACCGCTGCAGCAAGCGAAAACCCTCAAGACGTTGTCAACTCCAATATTTCTGTAATCAATTTGATGAGAGAAGAAAAAGTCGATGACGATTTAATTCACGAAGACGCCTTAATGAGCTATTATTTAGATTATTACACTTCACAATATACCGAAGGAAATTTTGCTCAATTTGTCTATAATTCGCGATGGAATCTAGAATTAAACGAACTTATTGAGGAAGGTCTGCAATTGTTAGGTGCTCACAATCATTTAGCACTGTTTCAACAGCAATGCAAAAAGGTTCAATTGATGAGTAGTGTCAAACGCGAAAAATTCTTCAAAAGCAAACTAGAAGGTGTAAATCCAATTAGAGACCTACTCAACAATGACACTTTTTTTGAAATAGAAGAAAACTTAGTAGCTTTAAATGCAAATTTTTTAAAAACCCATCCCAATACCGAAATACTTACAGTAGATGAAATGTTTGCTGTTTTAGAAGAATTTGTTGGACACGAAATCAAAAGATCTTAATCTAAAAAAAAGCCATTCATTACGAATGGCTTTTTAGATAATTATTTGTAACAATTAGAATTTATAAGTAATACCAATTTTAGCACCACTTGTAGCGTTACCTCCACCACCTTCGATGTTAATTCCGAAATTTTTATTGAAGAAATATCTTCCTCCAATTTGTACGCCAAGTCCAATATCTGAATCTTCGGTACCATTATAATTTCTATCATCGTAGTTGAAAATATAATAGTTCAATCCCAATCCTCCATAAAAATCCCATTGGCTAGGAATATTTAATACTTTATTGAAGTGATAGTTAACATTAGCACCAAGACCTGTTACAGAATAGTCGTAATATGTCCCTGCATAACGCTCATTGTGCGTGCGGTAAGATAGTTCTCCACCTATTGTAAAGTTACTACCTACACCATAGTCAAGACCAACATAAACTGGAGTTCCCCAACCAGAAGTTCCGATTCCGGCATTCAATTGTACTCTTCCATTTTCTAAAGGAGCTTGTGCAAAAACACTAATTGCTGAAAAGCAGAAAACTGCTAAAAAAAGAATTTTTTTCATTGTAATGGTTTAAAAGTTCGAGGCAAAAATAGACTATTTAAGTTATTTTCTTAGTTTTTTTGATATTTTGGCGTTTTGTAATTTCTAATGTCTTTATTATAAGATGTTTGTGTCTTGAAAAAACAAAATTATTTGTTGTATGTATAGCTTAAAATAAAACTAATCACACTAGTTTTTGTATGGTGAATAGCATGATTTAAATTTAAAGGAGTAGTTTTTAAAAATAGTATTATATTTACATTTTTTATTGGTTGTTACATTTAAAGTATTGTTATTCAGTTGTTTAATTTTAAAAATTGTAAAATGAAAAAATTACTAAGCTCACTCTTTTTTCTTATTGTGTTAACTATACAAGCACAGAAGCAAGTAGTTATATCTAATGATTGGGTGGCATTCCGTCAAACAGTAGATATTCAAACCAAAGTAAAAAAGAAATTCAAAGTGGTTGCATCTGTCAAAGTTGAAACAAATGAACCGAAGGCTTGGGCTGGAATTTGGTCAAGAATTGATAACAAAACGGATGAAGTAGGTTTTTTTGATAATATGGGGGATAGACCTATAAAATTAAATACTTGGCAAACTTACACCGTAGAAGGTACCATTGATGCAGATTCAAAAGCACTAAATTTTGGAGGCTTGTGTTCTTATAATGGTAAATTCTATTTTGACAAATTTGAACTTTTCATAGAAAATGCTAAAGGCATATTAGAGCCCTACACTATTATGAATGCTAGTTTTGAAATGCCGCTTAAAAATGGAGAAATTCAAAAATGGGAATTTGGAACTCGAAAAGGAAAGATTACAAAAGTCAAAGAATATAGCGCAAAACTTGATAAAAGCGCTGTTGCTGGGAATGCTAGTTTACTTCTTGAAGGTACCGGAATTGTCGTTAAAGAAACCGGTAAAATAGGAAATGTTGAAGGAGCTTCCCCTCAAATAGGCGCCATGATTTCGATGCTAGAGGATTTGAAGAGCAGGGTAGAACGTACAGTGAAAAATATGAACCAATATGAAACGGATTATTTGCATGATGAAAAAGCCAATAGAATCGGTTCGTTAATTATGCATTTGGCCGCTGCCGAAAAATATTACCAAGTCCTTACTTTTGAGAATAGAGATTTTACTCCCGATGAAAAAGCAAAATGGGGCACTGCTTTAGATCTAGATAAAGGTGGGCGAGATGAATGGAAAGGACATGAGATTCAATATTATTTAGATATTTATAATGAGGTAAGAAATAAAACAATATCAGAACTAAAAAAGAGAGATGATGTGTGGTTTAACCAACTTGTAATGAAGGAAGAAATAACGAATCATTACTGTTGGTTTCATGTAATGGAACATCAATCCAGTCATCTGGGACAAATTTTGTTTCTAAAAAAACGAATTCCGCCCCAAAAAGAAGTCATTTTAGAGCAGAAGATTAAAAATTAAATCCCCTGTCAATTCTTTATAAAAAACCTTCTTTGGACATAATTCAAAGAAGGTTTTTTATAAATCCAAAGCGAAAAACCTTTTCCTAAAACTTTGTCTAGTACTTATCAAACATTTCCTTAAATTTGTGGGCGCAAATAGCCATAAATACAAGAGTTAAAAACAAAACTATGTTACAAATCGCATTTATTAGAGAGAATCAAGAAAAAGTAATCAATGCTTTAGCCAAAAGAAACATTGATGCTAACAGTATTGTAAACGAAGTGGTACAATTAGACGAACAACGTCGCGCTACTCAAGTGGCTTTAGACAACACTTTATCTGAATCTAATAAATTGTCCAAAGATATTGGTGATTTGATGAAAAGTGGCGAGAAAGCAAAAGCTGCTATTCTTAAAGAAAAAACAGTTTCGTTAAAAGAAAAAAGTAAGGAATTGGCAGAAAAAGCAGATGCTTTGGCCGAAGAATTGATTCAAAAATTATATACTTTGCCTAACCTTCCAGCGGATATTGTACCGAACGGAAAATCGGCAGACGATAACCTAAACGTTTTTCAAGAAGGTGACATTCCTACTTTGCATGAAGGGGCTTTGCCTCATTGGGAATTGGTAAAAAAATACGACATCATCGATTTTGAATTGGGTGTAAAAATCACTGGTGCTGGATTCCCTGTTTACAAAGGAAAAGGAGCTCGCTTACAACGTGCGTTAATCAATTATTTTTTAGATAAAAACACAGCTGCGGGCTACAAAGAAATGCAAGTGCCTCATTTGGTAAACGAAGCTTCAGGCTACGGAACAGGTCAGTTGCCGGACAAAGAAGGGCAAATGTACCATGCTACTGTTGATGATTTGTATTTGATTCCAACGGCTGAGGTTCCCGTGACCAATTTATTTAGAGATGTTATTGTAAGTGAAAACGAATTGCCAATTTTATGTACCGCTTACACCCCTTGTTTCCGTCGTGAAGCGGGTTCTTATGGGGCACACGTACGTGGATTAAACCGTTTGCACCAATTTGATAAAGTAGAAATTGTTCGTATCGAACATCCAGAAAAGTCATACGAAGCTTTGGATGGTATGGTAGAACATGTCAAAGATATTTTGCAGGAACTAAAATTACCGTACCGAATTTTGCGTTTGTGCGGAGGAGATATGGGATTCACTTCAGCATTGACCTATGATTTTGAAGTGTTTTCAACTGCTCAAGACCGTTGGTTAGAAATTTCATCTGTATCTAACTTTGAAACCTTCCAAGCCAACCGTTTGAAATTGCGTTTCAAAGACAAAGATGGAAAAAATCAATTGGCGCATACCTTGAACGGAAGTTCTTTGGCTTTGCCAAGAGTTTTGGCCGGAATATTAGAAAACTACCAAACTCCAGACGGAATCGTAATCCCAGAAGTTTTACGTCCGTATTGTGGTTTTGATATCATTGACTAGAAATAGTTTTTATTTTTACCTCAGATTCGCAAATTTCATTTTTATTGTTCAATAAAATAATTTGCGACTTGAAAAGGCGAAGCAATTTGTGGTTATATGGTTTATCTTGGATAAAATAATGTTTAGTGAAAAAATCGAACAATGAAAAAACTCTTTCTACATATCGCGCTGTTTTTTTCATTGATTTGTTTTTCGCAAAACGAGCAGCTAGCTCAATATTTTTATGAAAAAGGAGATTTTGAAAAAGCTAAAGTGGCGTACGAAGAACTGCTCAAAAGTATCCCGCAAAACTCCCAATACTTTCTCAGAACGGTAGATTGCTACCAGCAATTACAACAATTTGAACTGGCAGAAAAAACAATTCAAACTCGTTATTCTAAATACAAACAAGCTTTTTTGTTAGTCGAAATGGGCTACAATTGGCAGTTGCAAAAAAATGAAGCCAAAGCCAAAAGTTATTATGAACAAGCGCTAGAAAGCATTCGCAAAAATCCCAACGAAGTGTATGGCGTTGCCAATGCTTTTGAAAAAAAAGTAATCCTAGAATACGCTGTAAAAGCTTATCAAACTGCAGCAGATTTGGATACGACCTTTAATTTCAATTATCAAATGGCTTTGCTTTATGGTCAATTAGGCAAAACTGATTTGATGATTACTATGTTTCTAGACGAAGCGTTCATCAATCCTCAAAATTCGAATTTGATTCAACATCAATTGTCCCGTTACATGTCGGACGAAACCGATGTCTCTTTTGCAGATGCCTTAAAAAAAGCTTTGATTTTACGTACGCAAAAAGACCAAGATATCTTCTGGAATCAGTATTTGAGTTGGTTTTATATGCAACAAAAAGAATTTGGCAAAGCCTTTATTCAAGAAAAAGCCATTTACAAACGCAATCCAGAATCATTGGCTGAAATTGTAAGCTTGGGACAAATGGCAATTGAGGAAGACCAAACCGAAGCGGCAACCGAAATCTTGGGCTTTGTTTTAGAAAACACCAAGGATTTGGAAACGTTGATAAAAGCCAATACGTATTTAATCGAAATGAAATTGGCCAAAGCAAAACCTGCTGATTTTGCTACTATTGATTTACAACTTAAAACGTTATTACAGCAATTTGAAATCAATCCGTTTACGCTGAAACTACAATTAATTCAAGCTCATTTTACAGCTTTTAGTTTAAAAAAACCAGAAGAAGCAAAAGCTATTATTACTAAAGCATTGACGCTACCTTTGAATGAATATCAAATTGCCGATACAAAAATGGAGTTGGCTGATATTTTTTTATTTGAAGAAAAATACAACCAAGCTTTGTTGTATTATTCCCAAATTGAATTGGATTTGAAGAACGATGTAATGGCGCATGAAGCCAGTTTAAAAGCGGCAAAAACGAGTTATTTTAAAACCGATTTTGACTGGGCATTGAAGCAATTTAAAGAATTAAAATCTGCCAATACGCAATTGATTGCCAATGATGCTTTGGAATATTTTTTATTGATTAATGACAATACCGTTGCCGATTCTACTCAAACAGCTTTAAAGCAATTTGCCAAAGGAGACTACTTGATGTATCAAAAACGCACCGATGAGGCTATTGCACATTTCCAAAAGATATTACAACAATTTAAAGGACAAGAAATTGAAGCGGTAACCCTTTTGCGATTGGGAAAATTGTATGAGACAATTGGTAATTATACTCAAGCTTTACAACAATATCAGGCTATTATTGCCCAACATAGCGATGGCATTTACATAGACGAGGCCTTATTTTTTGCAGCGGAACTCTACGTGAAGTACCTAAACGACCCCGAAAAAGCAAAGCCACTTTATGAAAAAATGATTTTTAACCATCAAGACAGTATTTACTTTGTTGAGGCAAGGAAAAAATTCAGACAATTAAGAGGCGATAAGAATCTTTAAAAATGGCAATTTCAATAGTAAAAATAAAAACTAGAGGATGTAAAAAATAAATAGTTTGTTCTTTCAAAGTCTTACTACTTAATACTCCAATCTTAATACTTTTTTAAACAATGATTATATACAACGTTACCATCAATATTCACGAAAGTGTACACGACAAATGGATGATTTGGATGCAGCACAAGCACATTCCAGAAATATTAGCAACAGGCAAATTTACAAATGCAAGAATGGTTCGCGTTTTGGTCGAAGAGGAAATGGGAGGACTTACTTATTCAGTTCAATACACCACAGATAGCAGAGAAACATTGCAAAAATATTATCAAGAAGATGCACCCGCTTTGCGTGAAGAAGGACTCAAATTATTCGGCGATAAAATGCTAGCATTCAGAACCGAATTAGAAGTGATTTCAGAACATTAAAAACGGTAGCTCCATTGGTGTAAATAATATTGTAACAACAGATTTAATCCGTTAACGATGTTATAAAAAAAGAATTTTAGAACGCATAAATACCCTAACGCCTTCCTGCCTTTGCGGTTAAAAAAATGATTATGGAAAAAGTAAAAGCCAAAAAACATCTCGGACAACACTTTCTAAAAGATGAAAGCATTGCCAAAGCCATTGCCGACACCTTGAGTTTAGAAAGTTATAACGATGTCTTAGAAATTGGACCAGGAATGGGTGTATTGACGAAGTATTTATTAGAAAAACCTATCGACACCTATGTTATAGAAATCGATACAGAATCGGTGACTTATTTGGATGCCAATTATCCAAAATTAAAGGATAAAATCATATCCGAAGATTTCTTAAAATACAATATCAATTCCGTTTTCGAAGGGAAACAATTTGCTATCATTGGCAATTTCCCTTATAATATTTCAACGCAAATTGTATTCAGAACCTTGGAATTTAGAGACCAAATTCCGGAGTTTTCGGGTATGTTTCAAAAAGAAGTTGCCGAGCGCATTTGCGAGAAAAAAGGAAGCAAAACCTACGGTATACTTTCGGTTTTGGCACAAGCATTCTACGATACCGAATATTTGTTTACGGTTGACGAACACGTATTCAATCCGCCGCCAAAAGTAAAATCGGGTGTGATGCGCATGCGTCGCAAAGAAAATTATACTTTACCTTGTAGCGAAAAACTCTTGTTTACCGTGGTAAAAACTGCCTTTCAGCAGCGTAGAAAAACCTTGCGCAACAGTTTAAAAACCTTAAATTTGTCCGATAAACTAAGAGAAGACCCAGTATTTGATATTCGTCCAGAGCAATTAAGTGTTGAAGAATTTATTGCCTTGACCCAAAAAATAGAAGCCGATGGAGTTTAAAATCAGCAAAGAACTCATTCAAGAGTTAGAGCAACTCATTCAAAGCAAGAACGATGTTAAATTGGAATTGTTATTGAATGACATGCACCATGCTGATATTGCCGAAATTCTAGACGAACTAGAATTTGATGAAGCTACCTATATTTTTAAAGTTTTAGATAGCGAAAAAACAGCTGAAATCCTTCTAGAACTAGAAGACGATTTAAGAGAAAACATCTTGAGCCGTCTTTCCCCAAAAGAAATCGCTGAAGAGCTTGATGAATTAGAAACCAATGATGCGGCCGACATTATTGCCGAATTATCTCAAGACATCAAAGCCGAAGTAATCTCAGAATTACAAGACGTTGAGCACGCCAAAGACATTGTCGAATTGTTGCGCTATGACGAAGATACAGCTGGGGGAATCATGCACAAAGAGTTAGTAAAAGTCAACGAAAACTGGAACGTGCTCACTTGTGTCAAAGAAATGCGAATTCAAGCCGAAAATATATCACGCGTACACTCCATTTATGTGGTCGATGACGACGGAAGACTAAAAGGACGTTTATCGCTCAAAGACTTATTAACCACTTCTACACGAACCGCAATCAGTGATGTGTACATAAGAAAATTGAATTTTGTCAACGTAGATACCGAGGATGTTGAGGTGGCTCGTATCATGCAAAAATATGACTTAGAAGCCATTCCTGTAGTCGACGAATTAGGTCGCTTAGTCGGCAGAATCACCATCGATGATATCGTTGACGTAATCAAGGACGAAGCCGACAAAGATTACCAGTTAGCAGCGGGTATCTCTCAAGACGTAGAGGCCGATGATAGCATTATGGAATTGACCAAAGCGCGTTTGCCTTGGTTGGTTTTAGCACTATTGGGAGGATTTATTACCGTTCGCGTGCTTGGTTTGTTTGAAGGCGCCATGCTCGAACACGGAAAATTATTCTTTTTCACTCCCCTAATAGCAGCGATGGCAGGAAATGTTGGGGTGCAATCCTCAGCAATTATTGTCCAAGGTTTGGCAAATAATACCTTAAGTGGCTCGCTGTTCAATCGTCTGGTCAAAGAAATTTCACTAAGTCTTTTGAACGGATTAATCTTAGCCAGTATCTTGTTTTTGGGAAGCCATTTTCTGCTGAATGTAGAGGTAATTATTGGCGTAATTGTAACAATTGCATTGGTTTCCGTGATAATTATTGCCTCATTAATTGGTACTTTTATCCCGTTGTTATTAGACAAATTTGGTATCGACCCGGCATTAGCAACAGGGCCATTTATTACCACTAGCAACGACATTTGCGGAATTTTAATTTATTTTTCTATTGCCAAATTGGTGTTAGGATTCTAATTTAATAACAAAAACCAAATTAACCAACCAAAAAACCAACCAAAGAACCAAACCATGAAAGTACACATCATCGGAGGAGGAAACCTTGGCGTTTCTATTGCCTTAGGTTTAGCCAAGTTTTCACAAGGACATCAAATCACCATCACACGACGCAACACGGCTAGCATTTTATATTTACAAGAACTCGGAATCACCGTCGCTACAGACAATACCTTAGCTATTCAGGAAGCCGATTTGATTATCTTAACCATCAAACCTTATCAAGTAGATACAGTATTGACCGAAATCCTTCCAGTAATTACGAACAAAACCATTGCTTCAGCTGTTAGTGGTTTGTCTATCGAAAATTTACAAAACAAAATAGGAGCTTCTCACAGCGCCATCCGAATTATGCCCAATATCGCTGCTCAATTTGGAGCATCAGCGACTTGTATAGCATTCAATGAAAAAAACAAAGAATCCGCTCAACCCGTAGTACAATTGTTTCAAGACTTAGGAACAGCGCCAATTATCGATGAAAAATTGATGGATGCAGCCACCGTTTTAGCAGCCAGTGGAACGGCTTTTGCCTTGCGTTACATCCGTGCGTCTATGCAAGCGGGTATCGAAATCGGATTCGATTGGCAAACAGCTTTAGCCATTTCAGCACAAACCGTAAAAGGTGCCGCCGAAATGCTCCTAGAAGAAAAAGGCCATCCCGAACAATTAATCGACCGCGTAACTACACCACAAGGCTGTACCATCGCAGGACTCAACGAAATGGAAATGCACGGTTTCAGTTCCTCACTCATTCGAGGCATCAAAACTTCTTTAAAACAAATCAAAGGATAAATTATTTGGGCGTGCCACCCTAAAGCAAAGGGGCCAACTCATGCTAGTCGTGAGTTGGCCCCTTTCCTTTAGGCTGTCGGGCTATCCGCGCTACTTCGGTAGCTAGCTCCTATCCCTCACGCGTAAAATTAAATGAATACTACAAATTCTTTTTGTTTTGCGCCCTTCTTTTTAACCATTTTTTAATCCAAAATATAGCCACTACTACTGCTAAAAGGAAAGGCCATACGCTAATTAAATTAATCAAGAAATCAGAAAAGGAATTGAAACCAGATACAATTCCATTCCAAATTTTTGAACCATAAGAAATGGTAGCTCCTTCATTTTCAGCAACAGTTTTATAAAATTCAATGGTAATTGTACTCATCGAAATCTGGTTTTGCAAATAAAGCAATTGTCCTTGTTTCGATTCTATTTCTTCACGAATAGCAGAAAGTTGTTTTTCTATTTCTAGGATTTCGATAACTTTAGTTGCCTTCTTTAATAACTCAAGATAACGGTTTTCAAGTCTTTTTTTGGCAATGAGTCGAGCTTCAATATCAATGTATTGTTCTGTCACATCTTCTGCAGAAACTTCTTTAGTATCAAAAAAAGTAACTCCTTGAGAAATTTCATTTAAAAATAAATCAAAATTTTGGCTAGGAACACGAACAGTCATTCGTTTATAAATCGAACCATATTCTTTTCCTTCGCTATCATTTTGTATGTTGCTTTTGTATTTTTTTGCCGCAAGAAAAATTTGTTGGTATGTTTTTTCTAAGTCATTGGTTTCAAAACGAACGGAGCCTGTTTTAATGATTTTTTGCTCTACAGGAATCTTTATATCCGACTCATTTGCCTCATAACTTGTTTCTTCAGCATTGGCTACTTCTGGTTTTACAAATTTTACTTGGTCAACTTTTGCTGGAAGTTTGACTGCTTGTATTTTAAAATCTTCTGAAAATTCTTCAGATTTTTTACAGCTTAAAAACAGAAGAGCAACAATTAAAAGGAATATTCTATTAGTCATTATCATTGATTTATTTAAGATTGAAATGGAAAAATAAATTATTTTGAGATACCTAAACCGCTTTTTTCTTTTTATTTTTCTTTGCTTTCAAATTGATTTTTAGCCATATAAAACCAAGGGTTCCTGCCAAAAACGAAGCAATTAGAATCGCAATTTTAGAATAATTGATGATTTCTTCTCCGTCATTTTTAAAGGCTAATAAGGTGATAAAAATGGACATCGTAAATCCTATTCCGCCTAACATTCCTGCACCAACAATATCTTTCCAACGCAGTTCTTTCGGTAAAGCACAAACGCCAAAAGTAACGGCCAAAAACGAAAACAACCAAATGCCCAAAGGTTTCCCAATGACCAATCCAGCAATAATCCCGATAGAATTTTCATGCGATAATCCTTCGTGCCAATCTCCCGTGATTGGAATTCCAGTATTGGCAATTGCGAATAAGGGCAGAATAAAAAAGGCAACAGGATTGTGTAAAAAGTGTTGTAAACGGTAGGAAGAAGTTTGTGGTCCACCATCCCCAAACGGAATAACAAAGGCCAAAATAACGCCTGTAATTGTAGCATGAATTCCCGAATTCAACATAAAATACCACATTCCTATTCCACCTAACAAGTAAGGAATCAAGTTGTGCACTTTTCGGCGATTCAAGATAAAAAGGAAACCCCAAATCGCTAAAGAATAAAATAAATTTAGAAAGGCAATGGAATCGGTATAAAAAACAGCGATGACGATAATGGCTCCCAAATCATCAATTACGGCCAATGCCGTTAAAAATATTTTTAGTGAAGCAGGAACCTTATTTCCTAACAAAGACAAAATTCCAATCGCAAAAGCAATATCAGTAGCCATAGGTATACCCGCTCCGTTTTGGGTAATCGTCCCAAAATTTAGCGCTAAAAAAATCCCAGCAGGAACAACCATTCCTCCCAATGCCCCAAAAATAGGTAGTGCAGCATTTTTGATATTGGCTAACTCACCATCATACATTTCTCGTTCTAACTCCAAACCAATCATCAAGAAAAAGATGGCCATCAAGCCGTCGTTGATCCAATCCGTAATTGTATGATGTCCCAAAGGAGTTTTCCAAAAGGCAATATAGTCAGTTTGTATGCTCGAATTGGCAAGAAATAAAGAGAGTACCGTTACAAATAGAAGTAATAATCCTCCAGCTTTTTCACTTTCAAAGAAGGCTTTAAATGTTTTCGTCAATTTCATAGATTATAATGTGTCTTTTTACTAATCGCTAATTTAAGCATTTTTAAAGGAACTACTTTCCAGAAAGTAAAAACCGTATTTTTTTCGTTAATTTGAAGGATAAAAAATAGTAGTTATGGACATCAAAATCCTTCATATAGACAGCAACAATCCCTTGTTGTGGGAACAATTACAAGAAGCGGGTTTTCACAACGAAGCCGACTTTATTTCTTCTAAAGAAGCCATTGAAGATAAAATTAAAGACTATCATGGCATCGTGATTCGTAGCCGATTTAAAATTGATAAAACGTTCATCGACAAAGCAACCAATTTACAGTTTATAGCCCGCGTGGGTGCTGGTCTCGAAAGCATTGATTGTGATTACGCTATAGCCAGAAACATTGCACTCATAGCCGCTCCCGAAGGCAATCGAAATGCCGTTGCCGAACACGCATTAGGAATGATTTTATCGCTTTTTAATAAACTCAACCAAGCCGATACAGAAATTAGAAAAGGGCAATGGAATAGAGAAAGTAATCGCGGTTATGAACTAGACGGAAGAACTGTTGGTATTATTGGTTACGGAAATATGGGAAAGGCTTTTGCCAAAAAACTGCGAGGCTTTGATGTCGAAGTAATTTGTCACGATATTTTACCAAACGTAGGCGATGCCAACGCCAAACAAGTTACACTTGAAGAATTACAACAAAAAGCCGATGTGCTAAGTCTGCATATTCCATGGACACCTGAAACGGATAAAATCGTGAATGCTGATTTTATAGCATCGTTTTCCAACCCTTTTTGGTTGATTAACACTTCTAGAGGAAAAAATTTAGTTACTGCTGACTTGGTTCAAGCTTTAGAATCTGGAAAAATTTTAGGTGCGGGCTTAGATGTTTTGGAGTATGAGAAATTGTCTTTTGAGACTTTATTCCAAGACAAAAACACTCCCGAAGCGTTTGATTATTTACTAAAAAGTCCAAAAGTTTTGCTTTCGCCACACATTGCAGGCTGGACTTACGAGAGTCATGAGCGATTGGCTCAAGTGATTGTAGACAAAATAAAGTTGCTTTATGGTAAATGATAATCTTTTGGTTATGAAAAATATGTAACTTTTTTTATAGATTTACAACTAACTAAATCAATAACCAAATTTTACCATCATGGAAGAAACGAAACACGAAGCATGGAATACCCCTTATCCTAAAGCACAACCAGAAAACAAAAAAATTATTGCTGGAATTTTAGCAATACTTTTTGGATCTCTTGGAATTCATAAATTTGTTTTAGGTTATACTCAAGAAGGAATTGTTCAATTAGTAATTGGAGTAGTTACTTGTGGAATTGGAGGTATAATCGGTTTTATCGAAGGAATCATCTATTTGACCAAAACAGACGAAGAGTTTTATCAAACATACCAAGTCGGCAAAAAAGGATGGTTTTAAGCTATCGATTCAAAACAAGAAAGGCTGTCCTAAATTTAGACAGCCTTTTTATTATAGTAAATTATATTTACTTTTCTAAAACATAACGTCTAGTTACTTCCGTCCAGTTGATTACATTGAAAAAAGCTTCAATATAGTCTGGTCTTCTGTTTTGGTAGTGCAAGTAGTAAGCGTGTTCCCAAACATCCATTCCTAAGATTGGAGTTCCTCCACAACCAACACCTGGCATTAATGGATTGTCTTGGTTTGGTGTACCACAAACGTCTAATTTACCCCCTTTTTGCACACATAACCAAGCCCATCCAGAACCAAATTGTGTTGCTCCAGCTTTAGCAAACTTAGCTTTGAATTCTTCAAACGTACCGAAAGAAGCTTCGATAGCTTCTAATAATTCGCCTGTTGGTAGTCCACCGCCATTTGGAGACATTACAGTCCAGAACAAATTGTGATTGTAATACCCGCCACCATTGTTACGAACAGCGGCATTAGTTTTGTCTAAATTAATTAAAATATTTTCGATTGTTTTGCCTTCCATATCCGTTCCTGCAATAGCTGCATTCAGGTTTGTTGTATAGGCATTATGATGTTTAGAATGGTGGATTTCCATTGTTCTAGCATCAATATGTGGTTCTAATGCATCGTATGCATAAGGTAATTGCGGTAATTCAAATGCCATGATATCGTAATTTATAGATTGATAAAAATTTATCCAAATTTATACAATTAACTTTATACTTTAAAAAACATTTTTGTTATAATTCCTATTTTGTTTTGAAATCCTTATTTTTTACTAGTATAAATATAATATGCTCATTTTTAGATTTTAATTTCATCAAAAATATAATTTTAGGAATGTGCCATAGCCATACAAACAATGCTAATTTGAGCTCCAGGTATTTCCAAAAGCGCTCTGGAACAGGATTCTAGCGTGGTGCCAGTAGTTAAAACATCGTCTAATAATAAAAAATGTTTGTTATGTTCTTTCTCTGAAAAACGAACATCGAAAACATGATTTATTCCTTCGGTTCTTCCCAAAAGATTTTTCTTGGATTGGGTTTTCGAATCTATGGTTCTAATCAAAATTTCTTTAGCAATGGGAATATTTAGTTCATTTGATAAAGCTTCTGCAAAAGTGTCTACTTGATTGTAACCTCTTTTTCTCCATCTTTTTTTATGAATTGGAACTGGTATAATTGTGTCTACATTTTTTAGAGCCGGATTATTTTTTAAATCTTCAGCATACCAATATCCCAATTGTGTCCCAATTTCTTGATGGCCACGGTATTTTAAATTATGAATCAATTCTTGCACCATCCCTTTTTTATGAAAATATAAAAAAGCTGAAGCATGAATTACAGGAATCCTGCCATAAAATTTCTTGAAAGCTTCATTCTCTGTATGGATATGATGATTTGTTTGTGGCAAATCGTGCCTGCACTTAGTACAAATTACTGTTTCATTTGTCATTAAAAAAGAGTGACATCCTGAACAAACAGGAGGGAAAAATAAATTTACAAGGTTTTTGAGCATCTAATCCAATATTTATTGATAAAAATAAGCAAATCAATGCTTCAAACTTTTGCTTTTTTGTTTTTTTTAAATCCACTTTTTATATTTTTGCATCACTATGGCAAAACAAGAAGATTTATTTAAGAATGTAGTTTCGCACGCAAAAGAGTACGGATTTATTTTTCCGTCAAGCGAAATATACGATGGTTTGAGTGCAGTTTATGATTATGCACAAAACGGTGTAGAATTAAAAAAGAACATACGCGAATATTGGTGGAAATCGATGGTACAAATGAACGAGAACATTGTAGGTCTCGATGCTGCCATTTTGATGCATCCAACCACTTGGAAGGCTTCAGGCCACGTAGATGCTTTTAATGACCCATTGATTGACAACAAAGACTCTAAAAGAAGATATCGTGCTGATGTTTTGATTGAAGATTATGCCGAAAAACTAAATATTAAGGCTAAAAAAGAAATCGAAAAAGCAAAAGTTCGTTTTGGAGAAGCTTTTAATGAGCAAGAATTCATTACGACCAATCCAAGAGTAGTAGAATATTTAGCCAAAGAAAGAGAAATTCTAGAAAGAATGGGACGCTCTTTGGGTAATGGTGATTTAGAAGATGTAAAAGCCTTAATCGAAGAATTAGAAATTGCTTGTCCAGAATCAGGTTCACGCAATTGGACCGAAGTACGTCAATTCAACTTGATGTTTGGTACTAAATTAGGTGCTTCTGCTGATACGGCAATGGATTTATATTTGCGTCCAGAAACAGCTCAAGGAATTTTTGTGAATTTCTTGAATGTTCAAAAATCAGGTAGAATGAAAGTTCCTTTTGGAATTGCTCAAACCGGAAAAGCTTTCAGAAACGAAATCGTAGCGAGACAATTTATTTTCCGTATGCGTGAATTTGAACAAATGGAAATGCAATTTTTTGTACGTCCTGGAGAAGAAATGCAATGGTACGAACACTGGAAAGCTACTCGTTTGAAATGGCATTTATCGCTTGGTTTAGGAGCAGAAAGATACCGTTTTCATGACCACGAAAAATTAGCGCATTATGCTAATGCGGCTGCAGATATCGAATTTGAATTCCCATTTGGTTTCAAAGAATTAGAAGGAATTCACTCAAGAACCGATTTCGATTTGAAAGCACACGAAGAATATTCAGGTAGAAAATTACAATATTTTGATGCCGAATTGAATCAAAATTACGTGCCGTATGTTGTAGAAACTTCAGTTGGTTTGGACAGAATGTTCTTGGCAGTTTTTGCTACTTCTTTAAAGGAAGAAACCTTAGAAGACGGTTCAACAAGAACGGTATTGAAATTACCAGCGGTTTTAGCACCAACTAAAGCGGCGATCTTACCTTTAGTGAAAAAAGACGGTTTACCAGAAATTGCTAAGCAAATCATTGAAGATTTGCGTTGGGATTTCAATGTGTCTTACGATGAGAAAGATGCAGTAGGAAGACGTTATAGAAGACAAGATGCCTTAGGAACACCTTTCTGTATCACAGTAGATCATCAAACAGCAGAAGACCAAACGGTGACCATTCGTCATAGAGATACGATGAAACAAGACCGTGTAGCTATTGCAGATTTAAAAGCCATCATCGAAAATGAAGTATCGATGAAAAACTGGTTGATGAAGATGTAATTAATTTCCATATTGATAAAAAAAGCTTCTCAATTGAGAAGCTTTTTTTATTTGCTAAAAACGATAACCTAGTGTTATTCCACCTCGACCAATAACTTCTGGGCTGTTATCACTAAATAAATTACGACCTATTCCAGCATTGATTTCGAAAACAAATCCTCTTTTGTGAATCCATTTAGATCCGATGCCAAACCCTAAGGCCAAATCAGTATATCTGTCTTTATCAATATTATCAACGTTTCCGTTAGAGTCAGAATAATATATCTTATTCTCTACACCAGTACTGATAGAGCTAAATCCCTCAACAAAAAAGCCAGCTGCTTGTTTTTTTCCGAAATAAGCTCGATAATATGGCGATAAAATAAAATTGGTATCAAAATCATCTTCATTACTGACAAAAAACAATGAGATTCCTAATCCAGAATCATTAGTTATAATGCGTTCGTATGTTGCTTCTACAGCACCTAAAACTAAAAACAAAGCGTTTCCTTTTAATTCGTTTTTCTTAAATGAAATAGCTTCATTTTCTTGAGCAATTCCAGTCATCGAGAAACCTAATGCTAACAATACTAGTATTTTTTTCATATGTGTAAAATGTTTTTTTTTATTTATTTCAAATGTAAGAAAAAAATGTAAATTGAATATTATGATAGTGTTTTCATTATTTTTTCAATGCTATATTAATAGATAACTCATTGTTTAAGTGTGTTTTATATGATTTTTTTGTAATTTGTTTGTTTCTATCAACATTTAAGGGGTTTGTTTTAACAAAATAAATAAAAGAAAAAGGATTGTATTAATTTTAAAGGTCTAAATTGTGTTTTTTGTTTAAAATAGTACTTTTACTTACTTTACAGTAACCACCATCAAGATTTAGAATATAGACAACCGATTTCTAAACTGAATATAAGCGTTGTTGAATGAGTTATACTTATATTATTATTGACGATTCGCAAGAAAGTGCTTTACATACCAAGGCGGTAGCTCAGGCTTTTTCGGAGCTAGAATTCCAAGGTATGGCTTTTACATTCGAGCAAGGCTTGAATTTAGTAATAGAAAAAAAGCCTCATCTTGTTTTTTTAGAAATTGTGCCTTCTCATAAGAAAAGCAATTTATCTCTCGCATTTATAAGTGAGATGCATCGTTTTTTGACAGTTTTACCAGAAGTTATTATTACCACGGACAAAAAAGATTGGGCTTTTGAAGCTATATATTATAGTGTTTTTGATTATTATCTCAAACCAATACAAACAATACAAATCTCTAGATCTATTCATAAGTTAAGGAAAAAGGTGTGCGGCGATTTATCTAAAAAAGAACTCAAGGTTGAGGTGCAAAAAACAGCTTTGATTGAAGAGGAGAATCAACAACAATTGCTGACCAAGCCATTAACTATTTGCATCAAATCTTATGGGGATTACCGCTACATAAACGCGAATGATATTTGTTATTTTCAGGCGGATAATAATTCTACAGACATTCATCTAAATTCTGGTGAAATGATAACTGCATTTAAAACGCTAAAACATTTTGAATCTATTTTGACTTTTCCATTTATTCGAATTCATAAAAGTTACATCGTAAACCGAAATTCCATCACGAGAATTCAAATGGGTAACTCCTTGTGTTTCATTAAGAATAGCAATATAAAATTGCCTTTTTCTAAGTTGTATAAGCCAAATATTGACTTAATTATTTCGTATTTTTCAAAAGAAAATTATGTAGAAATCTGACAATCAATATGTTTACTTGATATTGACTAGTACGTGCTAACGAATGGCTGTATTCTACCAAAAAAGGTGTTTTTGTGTAGGAAAAAATAGGTGTACCTACTTAGATTTACAAAAGAATTCCGAAACAACAACGGAAGTAAAAGTCAAATCTATTCAAAAACATAAAGCCACAAATTATGAAAAAAGCTATCTTAACTACCGGATTATTTACATTAGTAATGGGATTAACTTCATTTACTACACCAAAACAAAAAACTACAATTGATAAAGAGATAAATTTATTAGATATAAACGGTTCACAATCAGCAGGAGGAAATAAAAAAGTTGATATAAACGGTTCGCAATCAGCAGGAGGAAATAAGAAAGTTGATATAAATGGATCACAATCAGCAGGAGGAAATAAAAAAGTTGATTAATTTATAGTATTATTGTAAAAGGGGTGCCGAAATTTGGTCACCCCTTTTTTTTTGTTATTTCTTTTGTTATTTTTGATAAAATTGATAAAATATATTGAAAACCAAATCTTTACTTTTTTTTGCTTTATTTCTTTTTTTAACTAAATGTTCAAATAAAGAAAGCAATACTATTGCAACAGATTATTCTTTAAATGACAGTCTTACTTATTATTTAGAAAAGGCTAACGATGATAATCTAACAATATTGTTCAAGAAAAAGTACAATAATAAAGCTTTAGAAATTGTTCAAAGACAAACTAACGATTCCTCTTCAAGGGCAAATTTATTCAAAGTAGCAAATCGTTTTTTTAATATTAATGATTGGCAAAGTTTTAAAAATGTTTCGAAAGAGGTCTTAGAAAAATCACTTGAAAAAAAGGACACAATATTTATTGCTAAGTCATATTCTTATATTGGAGATTTTTACAGTTCTCAAGGTAACTCGGATAGTGCTTATGTTTATTATTATAAAGCTGAAAAGTTGTATTCTCTTTTTAATGATGACTTAAATCTCGCAAGAACTCTTTTAAATAAAGCTTTACTTCAATTTAATGAAAGTGATTTTTTAGGTAGTGAAAGAGCTGTTATAAAAGCTTTAAGAGCAGTTAAAGGTGAGAATTCTAATGATATAGTATATGATTCTAATAATTTACTGGGTATAATATACAATGAGCTTGAAGAATATGACAAATCTATTGATTATCATGCAAAAGCTTTAGCTAATGCTACTGATGATAAAATTCCTTCAGTTTATCAGTCCCGAGCGACTTCTTTGAATAATATTGGTTATGTTTATCAAAATCTAAAAAACTATCGAAAAGCTCAAGAGTACTATCAAGAAGGCTTAAAACAAAAAAATCTAAAATACGATAAGCCATCTTTGTATGCCATGCTTTTGGATAATTTAGCTTATTCAAGATTTAGACTCAATGAAGAAAAAGAACTTCCAGAGTTGTTCTTAAAATCTTTGAAATTAAGAGATAGTTTGAAACTAACATCTGGTATTGTAGCCAATAAAATCCACCTTTCAGAATATTATAGTTATCATAATGATAGCATTCAGGCAGTTCGATATGCAAGAGAAGCCCTTTCCTCTGCACGCAACGATAAAAACTTTAGAAACGTTTTGGTTGCTTTAAAGCAAATGGGGATGGTTGAACCTCAAAATGCAACGCTTTATTCTAAAGAATACATACATATCAATGACAGTCTTCAAAAAGCAGAACGAAAAATGGGAGAAAAATTTTCTCGTATTGAGTATGAAACAGATGTCATAAAAAGTGAGAACACCGACTTGGTTGTTCAAAACCGAAATCTATTTTATGTTTTTAGTATTCTGACGCTAATAAGTGTTTTTACGTTTGTTTTTGTATCCCAGCGTAATAAGCATCGTTTGTTGATGTTTAAAGAACAACAACAAATTGCTAATGCTGAAATCTATAATTTGATGATTTCTCAGCAAAAAACGATTGAAGATAATAGAGCCAAAGAAAAGAAAAGAGTAGCTAGAGAATTGCATGATGGAGTTTTGGGAAAAATGTTTGGTGTTCGAATGAATCTTGATACCATGAATACTGCTCAGGATGAGTATGCTATCAAAAGCAGATTGGAATATTTGGCTGAGTTAAAGCAAATCGAACAAGATATTCGTGAGATTTCGCATGATTTAAATAGAGAAAACACCGAATTAATTAATAACTTCGTAGTGATTCTGACCAATCTTATCGAAAATCAAAGAAAAGCTTTCAAGAGTAAAGTCAATTTTACACTAGATAAAAATATAGAATGGGCTAGTATTTCGAATGAAATAAAGATTAACTTGTATAGAATCGTTCAAGAAGCTTTACAAAATTGTAATAAATATGCAAATCCGTATTTGATTACAATTGATTTTAAAAAAATAAATCATTCAGATCGAATTCAGTTGTTCATAACAGATGATGGAGTTGGATTTAATTTAAAAAGAGTAAAAAAAGGAATTGGCCTCCAAAACATAGAATTTAGAACCAAAGAATGTAAAGGTAAATTAGAAATAAAAACAAAACCTGGTGAAGGAACCGCTCTTACTGTCGAAGTCCCCATTTGAACTATATAAAAGTAAACTTAACCAATGAATTCAATGACCCAAGCCCCCAATTTACTTACTACCAAACACATTTTTATTGTAGATGATCATCCGTTTATTATTCAGGGTTACAAAAATGCCATAACTCGGTATCGTCCCGCCGAATATGAGTTTTTGATTGACCAAGCCAAGGATTGTCAATCAGGATATAATATGATTACGAATCCAGAAACTCACCCTTTTGATATTGCTTTTCTAGATATTAGTATGCCAGTTTACGAAGAAAAAGGGATTTTTTCGGGAGAAGATTTGGCCAAATTGTTGATGGAATCCATGCCAAATTGCAAAATTATTTTGCTAACTATGTATAATGAAATATTACAGATTAAAACCATCATAAAAACTATTAACCCAATTGGATTGGTAATAAAAAATGATTTGACTTTTGAGGAATTATTATTTGCATTTGATAAAGTCATTAAAAATGAAAAATATTATAGTCAATCTATACTCGAAATGATTAGTCAATTAGAACATGTCACCATCGAAATAGATCAGTTTGATAAGAAGATTTTGTTTCAATTATCAAAAGGAACCAAAGTAGCCGATATTCCTCAATATGTGCCGATTTCTTCTAGTGCTATTCAACGAAGAATAGGAGATCTGAAAGTGTTACTAAAGCTTAAAGATGCTTCAGATGAAGAGCTAGTAAAAGTAGCTAAATCCAGGGGATTATTGTTGTAGTACATTTATAAAGCAAAAAAAAAGACACTCTCAGTGTCTTTTTTAATTATTCTTCTTTATCGTTCATTTTTCGTTCCAATTCGGCTTGGTATTCTTCCATGACTGGTTTCATGGTACTTTCTGGTATGTCTTCGATACGAATGTAAATCAAACCATCTATGGCGTTGTTAAAAAGCGGATCAACGTTAAAAGCAACCAGTCTGGCGTTTTGTTTGATATATTTTTTGATTAATACAGGAAGACGCAATACGCCTGGTTCTAATTCATCAATGATTTTATCAAATTTATTCAAGTCGGCATCGGTTTCATTAAAAACAAAATCCTTATCAACATCCTTTAGTTTTACTTTGTATTCTTTTTTTGGATGCACATATTGTGCAATGTAAGGATCATAATAGTGGGATTTCATGAACTCAATCATTAACGATTTTGAAAAGTCCGAAAACTGATTGCTTATACTTACCCCACCAAGTAAGTATTTGTGCTCTGGATAATGCAACGTCGTATGAATAATTCCGCGCCATAACAAGAACAGAGGCATGGGTTTTTGTTGGTATTCTTTGATGATAAAAGCGCGCCCCATTTCGATTGACTTATGTAGCATTTCGTGCAATTCGGGTTCAAAACGGAACAATCCATTCAAATAAAAACCATCCATACCGTATTTGGGGTAAATTTCACAACCTAATCCCATACGATATGCACCAGCAATTTTTTTCGTCTCATCATCCCACAAAAAGAGATGGCGATAATATTGATCGTATTTATCTAAATCGATAGACTCGTTGGTTCCTTCTCCTACCTCTCTAAAAGTGATCTCTCTTAATCGCCCTATTTCATGTAGAATATTTGGAATATCTTTTGCCTGTGCAAAAAACACTTCATAGTTTTTACTTTGCAGTAGTCTACAATCTAATTTTCTTAGGCTTTCTACCTCACGAATCATTTTTTCGCTATTGGCAGGAGTCACAATTTTCTTAGGGCTTTTATTCCCTTTAAGCGGATTGGTATTTAAGAAATTATTGTCTTTTTCAAACGGATTGGCAAGCATGTATGTTTTCTTTCTTAAAAACTCCGAGTATTCTTCAATAGATTCGTACTCATTTTGCTCTGCCACAGATATCGGTTTACCTATTCGAACTTTGATGACTCTTTTCTTCTGAGTTAACAATTCCGAAGGTAGTTTGGCTGTTCGTAAGGTGTCGTTTATTTTGGATAAAAAGTAAAATAATTTACTGTTTTTGGCATGAAAGTATATAGGAACCACAGGTACTTGTGCTTTGCGAATTACCTTCAATGCACCTTCTTCCCATGGCTTGTCTACCATTAATTTGCCGTCTTTATAAGTAGAAACTTCACCGGCAGGAAACATTCCCAGTGGTTTTCCGTCTTTCAAGTGACGCAACGTTTCTTTTATTCCTACTACGCTTGATTTGGCATCTTTATGGTTTTCAAAAGGATTAACCGGCATGATGTAAGGTTTCATGGGGTCAATGCGGTGCAATAAGAAATTGGCAATAATTTTAAAATTAGGCTCTTTTTCGAGCATTAATTTCAATAATAAGATACCATCAATGCCACCAAGGGGATGATTAGAAATTGTAATATAGGCACTGTCCTTTGGTAACCGTTTGAAATCTTCTTTTGGAATTTCAAATTTAATTTGAAATTCATCTAATATAGCATTTAAGAATACAACATCACTCAAGTGTTTATTCCTGTCGTAGATTTTGTTTAACGTAGAGATTTTCAAAACTTTCATCAGTAACCATCCCGAGAAAGTGCCAAAAACTCCGTATTTATCCGTTTTTATTGCCTTTGCAACTTCTTTTGCGGTGACTAAACCCATTTATTTTTATGTTTTTGAGCAAGCTGCAAAGATAGAAAAAAAGCCCAATTTATTTGGCTTTTGTCAAACAAACTTCGACTTTTTTAGTACTTTTGGATTCTTCAAAAAATCAAGATATTGGTTTTGTTTTTATATTGTATTATTGTCAAAACCTATGTTTTGCTTCAATAGTTCATCAACTTTTAACGCAGTACACACCATGAAAATCATCTCTTACAATGTTAACGGAATTCGCGCTGCCATCACCAAAGGGTTCTTAGAATGGCTACAACAAGCCAATCCCGATGTTATTTGCCTTCAAGAAATAAAAGCCACTGAGGATCAAATACCCGTAGCCGATATCGAAAAAGCAGGGTATCCCTATCAATACTATTTCTCGGCTACCAAAAAGGGCTATTCTGGAGTAGCCATTTTGTCCAAAATAAAACCCAATGCGGTGACTTATGGCACAGGAATCGAACATATGGACTTTGAAGGGCGTAACCTGAGAGTTGATTTTGATGATTGCTCCGTGATGAGTTTGTACTTGCCTTCTGGCACCAACATTGACAGATTAGACCACAAATTCAAGTACATGGATGATTTTCATCAATACATATCTGAACTAAAAAAAGATATTCCTAACCTCATTATTTGCGGGGATTACAACATTTGTCATAAACCAATCGATATTCACGATCCCATTCGCAACAAAAATGTTTCGGGCTTCCTTCCAGAGGAGCGCGCTTGGTTAGACCAATTCATCAACTCAGGTTTTATTGACAGTTTCCGTCATTTCAATCAAGAGCCCCATCAGTATTCGTGGTGGAGTTACAGAGCAGGAGCCCGTGGCAATAACAAAGGCTGGCGTATCGATTACAACTTGGTGAGCGACTCTCTACAACATAAACTCAAAAGAGCCGTTATTCTACCAGATGCTATGCACTCCGATCATTGCCCCATTTTGGTAGAAATCGAATAATTTTTAGGAGCTAATCCTGCTGTCCACTATATCTTGCTTGGCGAACCCCGCCAAGCAAGGATGCCGTTCCCATCAGGGCTAGGGCAGAGGTCAGAAAACAAACATCGTACACAAAAGTAAAATAGTTTAAATTCAACCCCATGATCAAAAAAACCTTCCTTGGACTGACACTGCTGCTTTTAGCCAGTTCCTGCGTGTCCAAAAAAATCTACAACGAGCTAGAAAATAAATTAGCCAATCTTCAAAAAGAACACGCCGATTTAACCAATGAAAATGGCGAATTACAAAAAGCAAAAACACAATTAGAATCCGAAAAAGAAGGATTAACATCTGAGTTAAACAAAACCAAATCCGATTTAGAGAAGCTAAAAGCAGATTATGCCGCTGCACAAAACAAGTACAAAGTACTCCAAGATTCGTATGCTGCACTAGAGAAAAACAGTGGAGAAGCTTTGCAAACCAACTTGAAAAAAAATCATGAACTTCTTGCTGAACTTGATGCGAAAAGTAAAGCCTTAGCTCTCGAGAAAGAACGTTTAAGCAAAAATGCTCAGCGTTTGCAAGAACTCGAGGATTTGATTGCAGCCAAAGAAGCCGCTATGAAAAAATTAAAAGATACGCTCTCCAAAGCGTTGAATGGTTTTGAAGGAAAAGGTTTGACCGTTGAGCAAAAAAACGGAAAAGTCTACGTTTCTATGGAAAACAAATTATTGTTCAATTCCGGTAGTTGGGCTGTAGGTTCCGAAGGGAAAAAAGCAGTGGTAGAAGTAGCCAAAGTATTGGGAGATAATCCTGATATTGCTGTTCTAATCGAAGGACATACAGACGATGACGGTTTCAAAGGCACAGGTCCAATAGCGGATAACTGGGATTTGTCTACCAAAAGAGCCACAGCTATAGTAGCTATTTTGAGCGAAAACAAAAAAGTAAACAAGCAAAACCTAACAGCAGCTGGTCGTAGTGAATATGCTCCGTTACTAAGCAACGCCACCCCTGAAGGAAAAGCAAAAAACCGCCGAATCGAAATCATTCTGACGCCACGTTTAGACGAAATCTCAAAAATGTTAAACGAGTTTTAGAAAAAAGCTTGTCTTAAAGAAAAAGTGCAAAAGGCTCTCCGTTTTATGGTGAGCCTTTTGTGTTAAAATTAACGAATGTCCAACTTTTGTAGGACAACTAATTTTTACCTTTGTTTTCCTAATTTTTGGTTTCACAATATCAATATTTACATTAAATGAAATACACCACTTTACCTAATACTGATATTCAAGTCAGTAAAATTTGTTTAGGCACCATGACTTTTGGTCAGCAAAATACAGAAGCCGAAGGACACGCTCAAATGGATTATGCTTTAGAACAAGGCGTTAATTTTTTTGATACCGCTGAGATGTACTCAGTACCAGCGCGTCAAGAAACCTACGGCAGCACCGAACGTATTTTAGGAACTTGGTTCCAAAAAACAGGCAATAGAGACAAAGTAGTCTTGGCTTCAAAAATTGCGGGACCCAACCCTAACTTTACCTATATGCGAGAAAAGAATGATTTTTCTCCAGCGAGTATTCAATATGCTTTAGACCAAAGTTTACTTCGTTTACAAACAGATTATATTGATTTGTACCAGTTGCATTGGCCAGAACGTAAAACCAATTTTTTTGGACAACGCGGTTTTAAAGTACAAGACGATGCTTGGGAAGACAACATTCACGCAGTTTTAGAAACATTAAACGGTTTTATCCAACAAGGAAAAATAAAACATATCGGATTGTCGAATGAAACGCCGTGGGGAATTATGCGCTTTTTGGAAGAAAGTAAATACCATAATTTGCCAAGAATCAAAACGGTTCAAAATCCTTATTCGTTGTTGAATCGCTTGTACGAAAATGGTTCAGCAGAGATTGGAATCAGAGAAAACGTGGGACTTTTGGCCTATTCGCCAATGGCGTTTGGGGTGTTATCGGGTAAATTTTTAACGGGCGAATCACATCCTAACGCAAGAATCAATTTGTTTCCTCAATTTTCAAGATACAATAGCGAACAATCGGCTGCGGCTACGCGTTTGTACAACGAAATTGCACAGCAAAACGGATTGACGCTAACGCAATTGGCCTTAGCTTTTATTGAGCAACAACCTTTTGTAACCAGCACGATTATTGGCGCCACAACAATGGAACAACTGAAAGAAAACATCGATACGATTAACGTAACTTTAAGCGAAGAACTACTGCAAGCGATAGATGGCGTTCAGGCAAAAATTCCAGACCCAGCGCCTTAAGAAAGAACTAGAGATTCAATAAAAAAAGCTGTAATCGTTGTTATGATTACAGTTTTTTTTATGCTTTTAATATTTCCTAGAAAAAGGTTTTTTTAACCTATAGCCTCGATTGTTATAATTCGCTTTTCTGCTTATCTCTACTTGTATCTGCTGGAACTTTTAAGAGATTTAGAGTTTAGTAAGACATTAAAAAAAATGCGCAAAGTCAGAGAAATTTGCGCAGCTTTTCATAAGAACACTTAGGGGAGCGGTGCCCTATTTAGCTTAAGTTATTTTTTTCTATATTTATTAAAATCAATTTCAGATTTCTTTTGATAAGCCAATTTTAAACTATCAGCTTTTTGAGTATCCTTATTGAAACCAAAACCATATCTATAAAATATTTCTAAAAATTTTAAACTGAGAGTGTCCTCATTTTTACTTCCTAATTCAATAAAAGAAAGACAATAGTTTCTTACTCTCGGTTCTAAAGTATTAATCTTTTTGAAATATTGAATATAACTTGCGTCTGTACCATCACAATAATGAATATCCTGATCCGTATAAAATTCATATAAATTTTCAAAAGCATTTGTACAATAATTATATTTTTTGTGTTTCTCAATCATAAATAACGTATAGGGTAAGAGTTCGTGTCTTTTAGATATATTATAGTCATAATATAGTAATAATTCGTTATATGACACCTCATTTCCATTTTGCATCACATAATATTTATCATCTTTAACTCGATCTTCTTTGAAGTAACTCGATTTTTTAAATTCTGCTTTTGTTTTAGCAATAACGGGTACTCCTCCTGGTTTAATGTTTATAATATTTGTATTCTCATTATTTTTTGTAGTTTGATTTTTTTGACACCCAATCATAAATATGATGAATGAGAATAATAACATTTTTGTCTTTAGCATAATTTATAACTTTAAAGAATTATTTATTACCTACGTTGTATTTAAATTCACCATTTTGAAATTTATTATAACCCGCCCGCGCTAGTGCGAGCGTCTCGCTCGTACCCACAAACGTAATCAATTTATTTTGTCTATTAAAAAAAACAAAAAGCACAACTTTTTCAAGCTTATAGTTTGTTTTTCTGCTCAGCTTTATGGGCACGAGCCTGAGGCATCGCGCTAGCGGTTGAACTTATTTTTGCTTGTACCAGCTGGGGGAAATTTGAATAAAAAAAAGCTGTAATCGTTGTTAATGATTACAGCTTTTTTATGGTTTTAATGTTTCTTAGAAAACAAGTTTTCACTCTTTAGCCCCGATTGCAGTGGAAATCCTTATGGCCCGTGGTTCGGGGCATAAGATTGCAACGGAAAGCGGGACCGTTGTTTCCTGAGAAAGCCTATTTTTTCTGCTCCTAATTATTTAAAATTCAAACGGCAGTTCTGTGGCCAAGGAATCAACCGGAATTTGTGTACTGTCTGGCACTCGCAGTTTGATGAAGGATTTGGCTTGACCGGTAATGAAGAAAGGTTTCGATTTGTAAATGGAATCCTCTGGCGCAAGTAGGCCTCGTCTGTTCATTAAATTAGTTAGGTACAATTGCTGTTTTGCGGCATAGTCTTTCAGGTTACCTTCGTCATTGAATTGGTACATAAATTTGCGAGGACTTGGGATGATTCTAGCCAAGTACAAACATTCGTTCAAGTCTAATTCGGCAGGTGTTTTTTGGAAATAAAAACGGCTTGCCTCGCCAATACCATACACGTCAGGTCCCCATTCGATAATATTGAAATATACTTCGAGCATTCGCTCTTTGCTTACCACTCGGTTGTTTTCGAGGATGTAAACCAATAAAATTTCTTCTAATTTTCTAGACAAGGTTTTTTCGCGGGTCAAGAATACATTTTTGACCAATTGCATACTGATGGTACTCGCACCACGAGCGAATTTTTTGGTTCGAATGTTTTTGATAATCGATTGTTTGAAGGCTTCGTTGATGAAACCTCTGTGGTGAAAGAAGGAAGGGTCCTCGGTAGTGAGCACACATTTTTGTAAATAGGGCGAAATTTGGTCCAAAGGGGTGTAATCTGGATTTTCTGTTCCTACTTGAATTGGGCGTTGCAATACGTTTTTGATGATAGCTCGGTACACAAATTCGCCATTGAGTTTCGTTAAATTGGCTTTGCCGTATTTGGTAATTCGGAGGTTTTCTTTATTTAATTTGCTGTCAAAAACCAGTTGATACGGTTTGTTTTTATTGAATTTGAAATCCAAGTTGTATTCAAAATTTCCTTGGGCTTCCATCCCTTGAAAGTTGGTGAATAAACCATCAGGAAGCGAAACGATGAAATCTTGCGCCTTCATTTTTGGGATGCTTACTTGCAATTTATAGATGGTATCCGATTCGGTTTCGTAAGCCATATACGGATTCAATTTTATTTTATTGAGTTGCAAAGTTGAGCTTTTGTCAATAGAAATAAAATCAGAACCCAGAAGAAAACGGTAGTCAAAACGCGCTTTTTTGATTACTACATCTTTATTGGCAATTTTGGGATGATTTACGTGTAAATTGGTTATGGTAGCAAAACCATCTAAATGGAATTCGCCCATCGTTTTTTCGATGTTGTCAACATTCAAATGAATCGAATCAAAACTCGATTTGAGATTGTAGCGCTCGTCTACATAAGGCAAACGAATGGCGCCAGTATCTTTATTGAAAATGCGAATATCGGCTTTTCTGTTTCTTGGGTCGGCCAAGCCTTTCATACTCAGATGTTGCTTGAAAGTACCCGTTTCTACCGTGATTAAGGAGTTGAGCTCTTGATTGTCTAAGGTAAGTTTTTCGATATCGATGATTGCTTTTTTGCCATTATCGTCAATCTTGAAGGCTAATTTTTCGATGCTCATATCTGTTGGAACCAAGTTGAGCAATCTCGAAATCATTCGGTAAGCTGTTGCGGCATAATCGGTTTTGCTATCGGAGTTTTCTAGATTGAGTTCTTCATCTTTTTTCAAAAAAGCATCAAAATTTTTGACCTTTCCTTTTTTTACCAATTGAATGTATCCTTCTTGTAGTTCCAAAGATTGCAATTGAATGTTACCAATAAAAAGATTCCAAAAGCTTATGCTGGTTTTTAATTTTTTGATATTCAAAAGGGTATCTGCATTTTTTGGAGCCAGCACTACATCGTACAAATCAATACCGTTTAATCCATCAAAAGAGGCTTTTTTTACGGTAAAATTACTGTTGTATTGTTGTGTCATTTTGGTCGAAACTTTATCTAACGCTTGGTTTAAAAGGGAGTCTCTAAAGAAAATAAAACCGCCCACCACAAGTAGTAGTACAGCTAAAAGTATTTTGGCTGCCAAAAGCAGTTTTTGTTTGTTTGTTCTCATATCTCGGTTTTCACTTCGGGTGCAAAAGTATCTTATTTTATGTTAAGATAAATTTAAAAATGGTGCTCGGACTTACACAATAATCCAATTGAATATCATTCTCAAAAACATCGTTTATTTGTTCTTCGGGATCAAAGAAGGATAGTCCAATTTTTAAAGTTTCGGGAGAACATTCGGAGAGAAATTGGTCATAAAACCCTTTGCCATAGCCTACTCGGTTGCCCAATTTGTCATAGGCCAATAAAGGTACAAACACCACTTCTATTTGTTTTGATGGGACTTCAATGCCTGAAACGGGTTCTGGAATTTGATAGTCGTTTTTAACGATTTTGGTGTTTTCTGTCAATAAAAAATGCGTCATTTTTCGGGTCTCGAAATCGCTTTTTGACAGAATGATTTCTTTGTCTTTTCCAGCTAAAATGTGTAAAAGATATTCGGTGTTGATTTCCTTTTGAGGTTCAATAGGTAAAAAAATATGAAAATAGGTTTTGTCCCAAATAGGAAGTGATAAAGCTTGGTTGGCGATTTCCAAGCTCATCGATTCTATGTCATTTTCACTAAGTGCTTTTCTGAGTGCTTTGTATTTAAGCCGTAATTCCTTTTTCAACATGCATAGTTGCTTTTAATTGGGCTATAAAAGTAGTCAAATGTTCGACTTCTACATGGTCCATAAGCACTATTTTGTACCATTTGTTTTCGGCGTTGTGTTGTTGGGGTACCAAATCAAATCTTTCAGCTAAGGAATGATCAATGTTTTTCGCTTCGAGCGTTACGATGTTCATAAAAGGTTCACGGAAATACGGAATGTTGAGTTGGTCCAATTCATTGCATAAAAATTGTGTACGCATTTGCAGCACGCTTACTTTTTCGAACCAGCCGTGAGGACCATAAGCAAATAGAATCATCCAAACCGCAACGGCATTAGAACCCGAGCGACTTCCGCAAAGCGTTAAATCCATACCTTCTACATACTCGGCTTCTTTAGTCAAGACATTTTCTATCAATCCTTTTCGGCAAATAAAAATTCCTGTACCATAAGGCGATTGCAGCATTTTGTGCGCATCGATGGTGATAGAGCTAATTTTTGGATTACTAAAATTAAGGGTCGATTGAGGATTGCTGAATGGATAGACAAATCCACCGTAAGCCCCATCAATATGGAGTTTGTATTCTAAATGGTGTTTTTCGTAAAGCGCACAATACACTTCTGGATTATCTACAGAACCAAACATAGTGGTTCCCATATTCGAAACAGTAATAAAGTATTTTTTGCCCTTATTTTTGGCATCGATTAGCAATTGTTCCAAAGCATTTGCATCGATTTCTCTTTGATGAAAAGAAACAGGAACTTTAATCCAGTCGAGCATTAAAACATTGGAGCCTTTGGCAATGGAGTAGTGCGTATCTTCAGAAGCAACGATGGCAATTTCGTTTAGTTGCGCTCCTTTTTGGTTCATAAAATAATTACGATACATCCAAATGGCCTGAATATTCGCCTCTGTTCCACCTGGAGAAATATAGCCATCGTAGGAATTGGGAATGGCTTTGAAAATATCGACCGCAATTACATCTAGAACTTCACGCTCTATTTGTTGGGTTCCTTTGAATGCTTTTTCGGAGATGCCCAAGGTATGGCAACCAATATGATTGGGATTGGCTACATAGGTTTGCAGAGTGGGAGCTTCTTTCAAAAAAGGCGCATCGTCATAAAAAACTTTTCCGTCTAGTTTTGATGCTGGATAACCCAAAGAAATGTCTTTAGAGAAATTTACATTTTCTTCTAATGCTTTTTGAATGCGCTCTTTGCGTTCTTTTTGATCTAATTTTTTCCAGTGCAACATACCTTTATTTTTTCTACAAAGGTAAATGGCGTTTTAGAATTAGAATATGACTTTTGTTAGGTTTTGGACGATTTAAGACAGCTCCATAAACGAGGCAATTTGTGCTTCGGGTTGGCTTGTTGCTTTGTTTTTTTCGGGAACCAACGAAGTAGACAAATGAAAAATGGCATCTCCTTCGTAAACTATAGGCGATTGATTGCTGTTGATTACGTAACCATCATTGGGCGCTTTGATTTTGCGTTCAAATTTCCCAAAAGGATCAGTTATGGTCGCGAGAACGGTTCCTTTTTTTACAAACGTACCTATAGTATTGTAGTCGTGAAGCATTCCGGAACATTTGGCTCTAACCCAATTTGATTTTTCGATGTAAATGGTTTTGTTTTCTGGAATTTCGATAGTGTGTTTGGGGTCTAACATATCTAGGTAGGCTAGTACTCGTTTTACGCCATTAATCCCTTCATTGGCCACTTCTTTATTAATGTCTAATGATTTTCCACCCTCGAAAAGGAGCATTTTTATATTCATTTTGGTACTTGAGTTTCGGAATGAACCTCCAATATTTTTGGAATACAAAGTAAACGGTGCATTGAAGGTATCGGCTAATAGTTTTAACTCGGGGTCGTTTTCGGCTAAGCGAATTTGTGGAGCATTGAATCTACTCGCGCCTCCTGCGTGAAAATCAATAGCATAATGAACTTCGGGCATAACTTCGTTTAGAATATGAAAGGCAAATCTACTCGCCAATGAACCTTTTTTACTTCCTGGAAAAGAGCGATTCAAATCACGACCATCAGGAAATTCTCGGGAACGATTCACAAATCCATACATATTAATAATAGGAATGCAAATAATGGTGCCGCGTTTGGGTTTGTTTATTTTTTTGCTAATGAGTTGTCGAACGATTTCTATGCCGTTGATTTCATCTCCGTGAATACCCGCAGAGAAAAGCACGACGGGCCCGTCAAGTTTAGAGCGACGAACAATAATAGGGATGTTGAGTTTTGTAGTCGTGTGAAGTCTCGCCATCTCAACGTTGATGGTTTTGTTTTCTCCCGGTAAAATGCTTTCGCCAAAAATCGTTATTGGTTTTAAACTTCTCATAGCCAACTTTAATGGGCTAAATATAAAAATTATTAAGCATTACCTGTTGGTCGAAATTCAAATAAAATAAAAACTTAACCACACTTCGATGCCTCAGTGCAAGCTAGAGCCACAGATTTATAGCATTTAGCCACGAATTCACTAATTGTCATCGAAATGGGATGTCACAAATTCCATCAACTTTAATGATTTGTGTCATTACTACCTATTTTGATTCTTAATTTATTAGTGAATTTGTGGTGAAAATTTTTGAATACGAATTTTAAGAAAGTTAGCCGAGAATTCACTAATTGTCATTAAAACCTATTATGATTCCTGCTTTTATTAGTGAATTTGTGGCGAAAATTTTTGAGTACGAATTTTAAAAAGTTAGCCACGAATTCGATCAACTTTAATAATTTGTGTCATTACTACCTATTTTGATTCCTGATTTATTAGTGAATTCGTGGCGGAAATTTTTGAATACGAATGTTCTGAAGAAAAAGCCAACGCAGAAGTTTTAGAAAAATAGAATTACTAAATTTGTTCAGAATAAAAAGCGATAGCGAATTTTCTAAAACTACAATGACGCAACCCTCGATAGCCCTTCAAATACAAACCCTTCCTGATAATCCAGGAGTTTATCAATATTATGATAAGGAAGGTAAAATTTTATATGTAGGCAAAGCCAAAAATTTAAAAAAAAGGGTATCCTCTTATTTTAATAAAATTCACGATACGGCTAAAACCAATGTGTTGGTCAAAAAAATTGTGACCATAAAGCACATTGTAGTTCCCACAGAATCCGATGCGTTGTTGTTAGAAAATAACTTAATCAAAACGCTCCAGCCTCGTTATAATGTTTTGCTTCGCGATGACAAAAGTTACCCTTGGTTGTGCATCAAAAAAGAACCTTTTTCGCGCATTTTTTCTACCCGTAGAATGATCAAAGACGGTTCCGAATATTTCGGTCCTTACACGAGTTTCAAGACCGTAAATACGATTTTGGAATTAATCAAAGAGTTGTATCCACTCCGAACTTGTAATTTTGATTTGAACCAAAACAATATCAATAGTGGTAAGTTTAAAGTGTGTTTAGAATACCATATTGGCAATTGCAAAGGACCTTGTGAAGGTCACGAAAGCTTGGAACATTACCAAAAACAAGTAGATGCCATACGTGAAATCCTTAAAGGGAATTTCAAAGAAAGTTTAAAGGATTTTAAGCGAATGATGGTCGATTTGGCCAGCGAAATGCGGTTTGAAGAAGCACAGAAAATAAAGGAAAAAATTGAGGTTCTAGAAAATTACCAATCCCGTTCTACGATTGTCAATCCGAAAATCACGAATATCGATGTGTTTTCGATTGTTTCGGATGAAAGTGCGGCTTTTGTCAATTTCTTGCAAATTTCCCACGGTTCGATTATTCGTTCGCATACAATGGAAATCAAGAAAAAATTAGCAGAAAACGATGAAGAGTTGTTAGAATTAGCGATTGTAGAACTTAGAGAACGCTTTCATTTATTGTCCAGAGAAGTGATTGTTCCTTTCGCCATAGATTTGGGTGAAAACATCAAAATTACAGTACCTCAATTGGGCGACAAAAAACAGATATTGGATTTGTCTATTCGTAATGCTAAGTTTTATCGCATCGAACAACTCAAACAATTGCAGATTGTCGACCCAGACCGTCACACCAATCGCATTATGGCGCAAATGCAAAAAGACTTGCGATTGCCTGTAGAGCCAAGACATATTGAGTGTTTTGATAATTCAAATATTCAAGGAACGAATCCTGTCTCGGCTTGTGTGGTTTTTAAAGATGGGAAAGCAAGCAAAAAAGATTACCGTCATTTTAATATCAAAACCGTCGAAGGACCCGATGATTTTGCTTCGATGACGGAGGTAGTGTACCGTCGATACAAACGATTATTGGACGAAAATGAACCTTTGCCACAATTGATAATTATTGATGGAGGAAAAGGACAATTATCTGCTGCTTTAAAAAGTATTGACGAACTTGGGTTGAGAGGGAAAATTACTATTATTGGTATTGCCAAACGATTAGAAGAACTCTTTTTCCCTGGAGATTCCATCCCTTTGTATTTGGATAAAAAATCCGAAACACTAAAGGTGATTCAGCAATTGCGAAACGAGGCTCATCGATTCGGAATAACACATCATCGTGACAAAAGAAGCAAAGCCGCCTTAAATTCATCGATTGAAAGCATTCCTGGTATAGGCGAAAAAACAATGACTACCTTAATTCAACATTTTAAAAGTGTTAAAAGATTGCAAATGGCCACAGAAAAAGAGATTTCTGATGTTATAGGAGTGTCGAAAGCCAAAAAAATTTCCGACTTTTACAAGACAAAATAACGGTGTAACATTTCCGATTTATGAAGAAACTCTCGATTATCCTTATCTTATTGCTTTGTAGTTTCTCATTATTTGCGCAAAACCAAGACAAAAGACCAAAAATAGGTTTGGTATTAAGTGGTGGTGGCGCGAAAGGGTTTGCGCATATAGGTGTTTTAAAAGTTATTGAAGAAGCAGGAATCAAGATTGATTATATTGGCGGAACTAGTATGGGTGCAGTCATTGGTGGTCTTTATGCATCTGGGTATACTGCCACACAAATTGATTCTATTTTTCATACCACTAATTTTGATGAATTAATCAATGATTACATTCCCAGAGCATCAAAAAATTTCTACGAAAAAAGAAATGATGAGTTATATGCTATTGTTTTACCTTTTAATAAATTCAAAATTGGTATTCCTGAGGCTCTTTCTAAAGGTATGTACAATTTTAATCTATTAACAAGACTCACTCGAAATGTAAAAGATATTAAGGATTTTAATCAACTTCCAATTCCGTTTTTGTGTATTGCCACTGATATCGAAAAAGGAGAACAAGTACTCCTTAATAAAGGGAATTTAGCGCAAGCCATGTTGGCCAGTTCGGCTTTTCCCTCTTTATTTTCACCTGTAGAAATAGACGGAAGAGTTTTGATAGATGGAGGTGTTGTAAATAATTATCCCATCAAAGAGGTGTTAGATTTAGGTGCAGATATTATTATTGGAGTAGACGTTCAAGATGGATTGAAAGACCGAACCTCGTTGAGAAATGCTACTAAGATCTTGGTTCAAATTAGTAATTTGAGCATGATTGAACGGATGAAGGAAAATATAAAGAAGACAACCATTTATATCAAGCCAGATATCAAAGATTATACTGTAGTTTCTTTTGACAAAGGCAAAGAAATTATTGTTAAGGGAGAGGAGGCAACTTTTGCGGTTTATGAACAGTTGAAAGCATTGACTAGTGAAACACAACGGTACCAAAAGCCGAAAATGAAAGTGAGTTCAGATAGTGTTTTTGTAACGGATATTAAAGTGAATGAGCTTAAAAATTTTACTAGCGCTTATGTAAAAGGAAAACTTCGATTCAAGCCAGGTACAATAATTACATATGACAAATTACAAAGTGGTATAAACACCATAAACGGAACGCAAAACTTTAACGCCATTAATTATGCTCTCGAACCCGATGGCTACGGGGAAACTTTAGTGTTAAATCTCAAAGAAAATGAAACTAAAACATTATTGAAACTTGGTCTTCATTACGATGGATTGTATAAAAGTGCAGTTTTGGCGAACATTACCCAAAAAAATCTTTTTTTAAAAAATGATAATGCCTCTCTGGATTTGATTATTGGAGATAATTTGCGATATAATCTAGATTATTACGTTGATAATGGTTTTAATATCAGTTTCGGTTTCAAATCATCATACAGTCAGTTTAACAGAAATATTTCGAATGCCATTCAGCCTGGAGGAATTATTAACGGTGATTTGTCGTTAATCAATATTGATTTTAAAGACTGGAATAATCAGGCTTATTTTCAATCTGTTTTTGTTCAAAAATTTTTGATTGGCGCTGGTTTGGAGTATAAGTATTTAAGAATTATTCCAATAACCATTGCCCAAAATACGCCTGATGTAGATAACAGCACTTATTTCAGTGCGTTTGGGTACTTAAAATACGATGCGTTTGACAATAAATATTTTCCGACCAAAGGCTGGACTTTTGCAGGAGATGTTCATTCGTATTTAATGTCTTCTAATCAAACCAACACTTTTAACCCTTTTACTATATTGAAAGCGGATTTTGCTGTAGCATTCAAAGTTCTTCCTAAATTAGTTTTTAAATTTCAAGCCGATGCAGGAGTGTCCATAGGAGAAGAAAGTGTTCCTTTTTTTGATTTTGTTCTTGGAGGATATGGTTTTACACCAGTAAATAATTTCAAACCTTTTTATGGTTACGACTTTTTGAGTATTGGTGGGGACAGTTATATTAAAACTGCTGGGACTTTAGATTATGAATTCTATAAAAAAAACCATTTTAATTTTTCGGCCAATTTTGCCAATGTCGGAGAAGAAATTTTTGGTTCCCTAGATTGGTTCTCGATTCCTAAATATTCAGGATATGCAGTAGGATATGGTTTAGAAACAATACTAGGTCCTATTGAGGTCAAGTATTCTTGGTCTCCAGAAGCTCCCAAAGGATTCGCATGGTTTAGTATAGGATATGTATTTTAATCGTAAATTATATCAAAAAAAATTACGACATTTGCTTTCATGAAAACAAAATGGCAAGGTTTATTAGATTATCTGCAATTTCTTATTAAGAGAAATCCAGAATGATTACACTATTTTTTAAGGAATACAATTAGGTTGAATCTAAATTTTTTAAAAAATGCCAATATATCATAAACTAGGAGATTTTCCTCAAAAACGCCACGTACAATTCGAGAAACCTGATGGTGGATTGTATTACGAGCAACTATTCGGTACCGAGGGTTTTCACGGTCATTCGTCACTATTATATCATGTACACCGACCTACTCAGGTCAAAGAAATACTAAATTCTTATTCGGTAGAACCCAAAATTGCTATCGGTAAAAACATCAAATCTTTATTGCTAAAAGGATTTGAATTGTTACCAGAAAATGATTTCTTAGAAAGCCGCAAGCCTATGTTGGTCAATAAAGATTGTACCATTGGTTTAGCAGCTCCAAAAGAATCCTTACGTTCTTATTTTTATAAAAATGCCGATGCCGATGAAATGATTTTCATCCACAAAGGAAGCGGAACCCTAAGAACGATGATGGGTAATATTCCTTTTGAATATGGAGACTATCTCATCATACCTCGCGGAATGATTTATCAAATCGATTTTGATACTACTGAGAATCGCTTGTTTTATGTTGAATCTTTCGCGCCTTTTTATACACCAAAACGATATAAAAACGAATCGGGTCAGCATTTAGAGCACGCTCCTTTTTGTGAACGCGATTTCAAATTGCCAATAGCCTTAGAAACGCACGACGAAAAAGGAGATTTCTTAATCAAAATCAAAAAAGAAGGGATGATGCACGAAGTGGTATACGCCACGCATCCTTTTGATGTTATTGGTTGGGATGGCTATAACTTTCCTTATGGCTTTAGCATCCACAACTTCGAGCCCATAACTGGTCGCGTGCACCAACCACCACCAGTACACCAAACCTTCGAGACGGCTACTTTTGTAGTGTGTTCTTTCGTGCCTCGTTTGTACGATTACCATCCAAAAGCTATTCCTGCACCTTACAATCACAGCAACATTGATAGCGATGAGGTATTGTATTATGTAGATGGCGATTTTATGAGCCGTAATAATATCGAACAAGGTCACATCACTTTGCATCCAAAAGGAATTCCTCACGGACCAGCACCAGGAGCTATGGAACGAAGCATTGGTCAAACCATCACACAAGAATTAGCCGTAATGGTCGATACGTTTCGCCCTTTAATGGTTACCGAAGAAGCGATGGGTCTTGATGACGGACAGTACTACAAATCGTGGGTGGAAGCCCCCTAGCCCCCAAAGGAGGAATAATATCAATTATTCCAAAATAAAATTTTTAAATCAATTTAACTATAAATCCTATTTACCCCTAATAGGAATTCCCCCTTTGGGGGTTAGGGGGCTTAATTATGGCAAAAGAAGTACAATCAGTAGAATACGGATTAGAGAAAATATTTGAAGGAGCACAAGATTTCCTTCCATTAATGGGAACCGACTACGTAGAATTTTATGTGGGTAACGCCAAACAAGCGGCTCATTTTTATAAAACCGCTTTCGGATTTCAGTCGCACGCGTATTGCGGTTTAGAAACAGGCTCAAGAGACAAAGTTTCTTATGTGCTAAAACAAGACAAAATCCGTTTGGTGTTGACTACCGCTCTTACTAGCGAATCCCCAATTGGAGAACACGTAAAAAAACACGGCGATGGCGTAAAAATCGTGGCACTTTGGGTAGAAGATGCTCGTAAATCTTTTGAAGAAACCACCAAACGTGGCGCAAAAGTATATATGGAACCTACCGTAGAAAAAGACGAATTTGGAGAAGTAGTTCGCGCTGGAATTTATACTTACGGTGAAACCGTTCATATGTTTGTAGAACGTAAAAACTACACTGGTGCTTTTCTTCCAGGCTTTGTAGAATGGAAATCGGATTATAATCCTACTTCTGTTGGACTAAAATACATCGACCATATGGTAGGAAATGTAGGTTGGAACCAAATGAACGTTTGGGTAAAATGGTACGAAGACGTGATGGGATTTGTGAATTTCCTTTCCTTTGATGACAAGCAGATACATACCGAGTATTCTGCTTTGATGAGTAAAGTAATGAGTAATGGTAACGGAAGAATTAAATTCCCAATCAACGAACCAGCCAAAGGAAACAAGCGTTCTCAAATTGAAGAGTATTTAGATTTTTATGAAGGAGCAGGCGTGCAGCACATTGCCATTGCTACTGATGATATTATTACTACAGTAACTGAGCTTAGAGCTCGTGGTGTAGAATTTTTGTCAGCGCCACCTCATGCGTATTACCAAGCCATTCCAGAACGATTGGGCGAGCACATGAGCATGATGAAAGAGGATTTAGCCGTTATCGAAAAGTTGGCCATTATGGTCGATGCTGATGAAGATGGGTATTTATTACAAATCTTTACTAAGCCAGTTGAAGATCGTCCTACCTTGTTTTTTGAGATTATTCAACGAATGGGAGCCAAAGGATTTGGTGCAGGTAATTTTAAAGCGTTATTCGAATCGATTGAAAGAGAGCAACAATTACGAGGAACGTTGTAAAATTAAGTTTTTTTTGCATTATCAAAAAAAATAACCAAACCAAAAGCTAATTTTTTGCAAATGTTGTGTTAAACTCAATTTTTACGCAAAAAAATATGGATTTGTGTTTTACCTTTGTACTCACAAATGAAAGGGGTGGTTTCCTTTCATGGGTATTATAAATTTCATAATTTATAGTTTTTTGGTTAGTTAATAGCATAAAAACTCAGTCATTAATTTGACTGGGTTTTTTTGTTTTAATACATTTGGAATCATTTTTGCCACGAGAATCTCAAAAAAGCTCAAAAAATTACTTAATGCGAAAACTAATACTCCTCCTTTTTTTGGTCTTTACAGTTAGCTTTGATTCTCAGGATCCGTCGGCATTCGATTCGGGGGAATGGTTTAAATTCAGGATACATTACGGTTTTGTAAATGCTGGTTTTGCTACATTAGAGGTTAAAGATGCTATCATCAATCAAAAATCCGTTTATCATGTTATAGGTAAGGGATACACCACTGGAATGTCTCGCTTCTTTTTTAAAGTAGATGATTTGTACGAAAGTTATTTTGACAAATCCACAGGCTATCCGTACCAATTTGTTCGAAAAATAGACGAAGGGGGTTATACTAAAAATCAAGAAGGTTTTTTTAATCAATCCACCAATAAAGTATTGGTGAAAGATTATAAACACAAAAACGAAAAAACATTTTCATTCCCTAAAGGCACTCAAGACATTGTTTCTACTTTTTATTATCTCAGAAATTATCCTACTATTGATAAACTGAAAGTAGGGGAATCTGTTGCGATTGATATGTTTTTTGACGATGAAACTACAAAGTTTAAGTTAAAATTCTTAGGTCGTGAAGATATTACAACTAAATTTGGCGTGATTTCAGCAATGATATTTCGCCCTTTAGTGCAATCTGGCCGTGTTTTCAAAGAGAAAGAGAGTTTAACGGTTTGGATTTCAAATGATCAAAATAAAATTCCTTTACGAATCAAAGCAGAACTGGCAGTTGGGTCTATCAAAGCTGATTTGGATGCCTACAAAGGATTAAAGCATCCCTTTAAAGTAAAAGCAAAATAGAATGAATCTTACAGATAATACCTCTTCATTATTAGAACAACTCGATCAAAAATTTAAAGCAATAGATCAAAAAACAACCACTCATTTGGAAGGTCTTTTGTGGTCTAAACCCATTACTTATTGGGATTATATACAAACGGATGCTTTATTGAATCTACAAACCCAACGCACAACTTTGCCTGATGAAATGGTGTTTATTATGTATCATCAAGTGAATGAATTATTGTTCAAAATGATTCTTTGGGAAATGCAACAAATCTCATATTGCGAACAAATTCAGACGGCTTTTTTTACCGAAAGATTAATGCGAGTGAGTCGTTATTTTACGATGCTAACTACTTCATTCGATATTATGGGCGACGGAATGGAGGTTGAACAATACATGAAATTTAGAAATACCTTGACGCCTGCTAGTGGTTTTCAAAGTGCACAATACCGAATGATTGAATTCGCGTCAACAGATTTAATTAATTTAATAGATGCGAGATTTCGCGCTACTATTGACCGAAATACTCCTTATGAACATGCTTTCGAGCATTTATATTGGCAAGCTGCTGGAAAAGACCATAAAACGGGTGAAAAGTCATATTTGTTACAGGAATTTGAGCGTAAATACAAGCCATCTTTTCTTGCTCAAATGAAAGAGTACAATACCATTAATCTTTGGCAAAAATTCAAACAATTGCCTGATGAGGCTCAGCAAGATCCTGCGTTAATCAATGCTATGAGAGAATATGATTACACAGTAAATGTTACTTGGGTAATGCAGCATTTAAATACAGCCAAAAAATATATTGAGTCGAGTGGATTGGGAGATGGGGAAGCTACAGGTGGAAGCGATTGGAAGAAATACATGCATCCTAAATACCAAAGACGTATATTTTTTCCAGAATTATGGAGCGCAGATGAATTATCCAATTGGGGAGTTGAACAATAATCGTGTATCTATAAAAGGAATAGTTTTTTGTTTCGATAAAAAACGAATCACTTCGCCTAAAACTTAAATGAATTAAAATAATTGAATAAATAAACATTATATTGAAACGTTTCGCAATCCTTTTATTATGTTCCCTAGTTTTTTTCTCGTGTACGAAAAAAGATGAGGTTTGGAGTGAAGTCAAAACCAAACCCATTTCAAAAAAGAAAGAATTTGGCTTTACTTATTCTGATTTTAATGTTGTTCATGACACTTTAAATAGCGGAGATACTTTTGGAAGTATTGTTCAAGGACAAAATATTGGTAACAAAAAAGTATTTGAATTAGTGGAACAAATCAAAGATTCATTTGATGTAAGAACCATTCGAAACAATAAGCCCTACACACTTTTGCGTTCTAAAAATAAAACAAAAGAATTACTTGTTTTCGTGTACCAACCAGATGCTCTTCATTATTATGTAGTAGATTTTAGAGATTCAATAGCAAAAGCCTACAAAAAGACAAAACCCATTACAATCAAAAGAAGAACCATAGGTGGTGTACTGAAAAGTTCTCTTTCTGAAACGCTTGAAAGTGCCAAAGTAGAAGGCGGATTAGCAAGTAGAATTGCAAAAATTTATGCTTGGTCTATTGACTTTTTTAAATTAAAAAGAGGAGATCGTTTTGCGATTACATTTACGGAACGATACATAAACGATTCTATTTATGATGGAGTAGATAGTTTAGAAGCTTCTTTTTTTGAATACAAAGGAAAAATTATTTATGCTTTTCCATTTGTTGCCAATCCTTCGTCTAACAGAATAGAATATTATGACGAAGAAGGTAAAGGACTGAAAAATTTCTTTTTGAAAACACCCATTAAGTTCAGCCGTTTATCATCACGTTTCTCTGCTAATCGTTTTCATCCTGTTCAGCTTACGTGGAAAGCCCACAAAGGGACGGATTATGCAGCACCTCACGGTACGCCTATTACAACAACTGCTTCAGGAGTTGTTGAGCAAACTGGCTATACTGCTGGTAATGGTAATTTTGTAAAAGTCAAGCATAACGGAACGTACTCCACACAATATTTACATATGTCTAGAATTCTAGTGAGAAGAGGACAACGGGTGACTCAAGGACAGCCTATTGGCCTTGTAGGTAGTACTGGATTGGCGACAGGGCCACATGTGTGCTATCGCTTTTGGAAGAATGGTGTTCAAGTGGATCCTTTACGTTTGAAGTTGCCTAATGGTGAGCCTTTGACAGGAGCAACCAAAGAACGTTTTTTCAAACAAATAACGCCTTTAAAATTTGAATTGGATAGTATTGCCAATTTGTAAAAGACCTTCGTTTTTATTATAACGTTTTCGTAGATTGTTGTTTGTTTAAACTAAGGATAACCATCAATTTAAAGTTAATTGCTTAATTTTGCATCTATTAAAAATGCATTAAATTTAAGTACATGGCCTTACATACAATCAATCCAACGCAGACTAAAGCTTGGGAAAAATTACAAAAACATTTTGCAGAATTACAATCGGTTACGATGCAAGAGTTGTTTCTAAAAGAGACCAACAGAGCAGAGCAATTCAATATCATTTGGAAAGACTTTTTATTAGATTATTCCAAAAATAATATAGATAAAGAGACTATTCAGTTATTAGTAGAATTAGCCAATGAATGTGGTTTACAATCTGCTATTTCAGATTATTTTGAAGGAGCATTAATCAATCAAACAGAAAACCGTGCAGTTTTGCATACGGCACTTAGAGCCAAAGCAGATGCAGTTATAAATGTAGAAGGAGTAAATGTAATTCCAGAAGTCTATGAAGTAAAGGCTAAAATAAAAACGTTTACTAATGAAGTGGTTACAGGTGTTAGAAAAGGTTACACAGGTAAAACTTTTACAGATGTTGTAAATATTGGAATAGGAGGTTCGGATTTAGGACCTGTGATGGCAGTTGAAGCCTTACAATTTTATAAAAACCATTTGAATGTTCATTTCGTATCTAATGTTGATGGAGATCACGCGAATGAGATTATCAAAAAATTAAATCCAGAGACAACATTATTTGTAATTGTTTCTAAAACCTTTACTACACAAGAAACTTTGACGAATTCTGAAACCATTAGAAAGTGGTTTTTACAATCGGCTACGCAAGAAGATGTTGCTAAACATTTTGTAGCGGTTTCTACAAACATGCAAAAAGTTACCGAGTTTGGTATCAATCCTGATAATGTTTTCCCAATGTGGGATTGGGTTGGAGGAAGATTTTCATTATGGAGCGCTGTGGGCTTGTCTATTAGTCTAGCCGTTGGTTATGACAATTATGAAGCCTTGTTAAGCGGAGCAAATGAAATGGACGAACATTTTAAAACCACTAGTTTTGAAAATAACATTCCTGTTATTTTAGGTTTGTTGAGTGTTTGGTATAATAATTTCTTTGGTGCTGAAAGCGAAGCTTTGATTCCTTATACACAATATTTACAAAAATTGGCACCTTATTTACAACAAGGAACGATGGAAAGTAATGGTAAAAGTATAGGTCGTGACGGAAAACCGGTTGATTACCAAACAGGGACAATAATTTGGGGAGAGCCGGGTACTAATGCGCAACATGCCTTTTTTCAATTAATTCACCAAGGTACAAAATTGATCCCTACTGATTTTGTTGGTTATGTGGAGCCATTGTACGGTGATTGGAATCATCATGATAAATTGATGTCTAATTTCTTTGCTCAAACTGAGGCCTTGTTGCATGGTAAAACTGCAGCTCAGGTACAAGCCGAATTCGATAAGCAAGGACTTGCTCCAGAAAAAGCTGCGTATCTATTACCTTTTAAAGTATTTACTGGAAACAAACCAACCAATACCATTTTGATTCAGAAACTTACCCCTAAATCCCTTGGAGCATTGATTGCAATGTATGAACACAAGATTTTTGTACAAGGTGTTGTTTGGAATATTTTTAGTTTCGATCAATGGGGTGTAGAATTAGGTAAGCAATTAGCGAATTCTATTTTAGAAGAAATTGAAACAGAGTCTGTTAAAAATCATGATAGCTCTACAGTATTTTTATTGAACTATTTTCTTAAAAATAAGAAAAAGTAACAGTAAAAAATTATGTTAAGAAAAAACCTCGAATAATAACTTATTTGAGGTTTTTTTTATTTATTATGGTCCAAATACAGGTTGTTTTGCAAAAGAGAATGTGATAAAAATGCTCCGAAAACAAAATAATTTTAAAAATAGTATGCATTCATAGTAAATTGTTATTATTTTAACATAAAAACTAAATATGTGCTAATTGTTTATAGGTGAAGTCTTAAGTTATTCTTGTTAACATTAACTTAACATAAGATTGTCTTAAAAGTTGGAATTTTGCCAAGAATATTAATCAAACAAAAAAGCATGAGAAATCTATTTAAGTTATTTTTATTACTTGCATTTTTTGTATTTTCAAATCCCGATGTTTATGGACAAGGAAATACGACCTCTTCGATTAATGGTGTAGTCTTTGATGATGATAAAGACCCTCAGCCATTACCTGGAGCAACAATTTTGGCGGTACATACCCCATCAGGAACTCGTTACACTACAACTACTGATTTTACTGGAAATTATAGAATCTCAAATATGAGAGTTGGAGGACCTTATGAAATTACGATTTCTTACGTTGGTTTTAAAGCATATAAAGATAATGATGTGAATCTTCAATTAGGGGAGTCAAAAAGTGTCAAAGTTTCTTTAGCAAGTGAATCTAATCAACTTAAGGAAGTTGTAGTTAAAGCTTCAAGAGATAATACTTTTAATTCTAAAAAGACGGGTTCTCAAACTGTTGTTGATTCTAGAAAAATTAGTGCTTTACCGTCGCTTTCTAGAAACATTTCTGATTTTGCGAGATTGACCCCTCAAGCTCAAGTTAGGGGAGATGATGTACTGTCAATAGGTGGTCAAAACAATCGTTTCAATGCTATTTATATTGACGGAGCCGTAAGTAATGATGTTTTCGGTTTGGCTGCAAATGGTACAAATGGAGGTCAAACAGGAGTTAGTCCTATTTCGATTGATGCAATTGAACAGTTTCAAGTAAGTGTTTCTCCATTCGATGTTAAACTTTCTGGATTTGCAGGTGGAGCTATAAGTGCTATCACAAGATCTGGAACTAATAATTTTGAAGGTTCTGCTTATTTCTTAAATAGAGATGAGAATTTAGCAGCAAAAACTCCACCTTCTTTAGCAGGAGCAGCAGGAAGACAAAAATTAGCTGATTTTTCTGCTCAAACTTATGGTATTAGAGCAGGTGGTGCAATCTTAAAAGATAAATTGTTCTATTTTGTAAACTATGAAAGACAAGATAATGAGACGCCTCAACCTTTTGATATTTCAACTTATACAGGATCAATAGGCGGTTCTCCATTTAATCCTCAAACAGCTTTGGCAAATATTGAACTTTTGAAGGCAAAATTAGCTAATGATTATGGATATGATCCAGGTTCATTCAATAATAATGTTAGGACTTTGGTTAGTGATAAATTAATTGCCAAAATTGATTGGAACATTAGTGATGATCATAAGTTATCTGTTAAGCATAGCTATGTTAAAGCTGAAAATTTTGCGCCAAGTAGATCCTCAGCTACTGCAATTAGTTTTATTAACGGTAGTCAACTTTTTAACTCAACTACTAATTCAACTTCTTTGGAGTTAAGTTCTAAATTTGGAAATAAATTTTCAAACAACTTAGTGGTAGCTTATACTGGGGTTCGTGACGATCGTGATCCTTCAGGAAACCCTTTTCCTTCTGTGCAGATTGTTGATGGTCCAGGAAGTATTTTCTTTGGAGCAGAGGCATCATCAACAGCCAATTTGTTGAATCAAGATGTATTAACAATTACTGATAATTTTGAAATACAATCAGGTATTAATACAGTAACAATTGGAACGCATAATGAATTTTCCAAATCAAAGAATGTATTTTTTAATAATAATTTTGGGTCTTATAGATTTGCAAATTTTAATGCCTTCATGACCAATGGAAGATCAGACAGATTTAATATGAATTATTCATTAATTGGGGGAGACGGAGATGCATCTCTTGGAGCTGCTGAGTTTGGAGCGAAACAGTTTGGATTATATATTCAAAATGATATGAAGCTTTCGGATAATTTTAGAGTAAATTTCGGCATTAGAGTTGATATGCCTGTGTGGGAAGACGGTTTGGTTAATAATGACTTTAACACCCGTACAGTTGGATTGTTGCAAGCAGCTGGTAAAGATTTGAAAGGAGCGAGAGTTGGTCAAGGTATTGACAATACTGCTCACTTTGCGCCACGTTTAGGATTTAATTATGATGTTAAGGGTAATAAATCAACTCAAATTAGAGGAGGATTAGGCGTGTTCACATCAAGATTACCTTTAGTTTGGCCTGGAGGAACTTACAATAATAATGGTATTACTCAGGGGGCTGTGCCACAATTGACTGCAGGTCAGCTGCCTGTATTTAATCCTAATCCAAGTGTGAATAGTCAACTTAGTGGTTTACCAGCTTCTGTTCCAAGACCAGGTTCTGGAGGTAGAGGGGGAAATATTGATTTATTTGCCAAGGATTTTAAATTGCCTCAAGTTTTTAAAGCAAGTTTTGCAGTGGATCAAAAACTTCCTTTTGGGTTTGTTTTAAGTGGTGAAATTACTTACAATGATAATATCACTGCAGTAAAATATGAAAATTTAAATATTAGAGCAGCTTCAAGCAATCTAACAGGGGTAGATACAAGGCCTCGTTATAATGGTACCAGTAGAGTAGATCCAATTTATTCTGGGATTTATTTAGCCTCTAATACAAAAGAAGGGACTGCTTATAATTATTCTTTTACATTAGCTAAGAACTTCAGATCAGATTTTATAGATGGTAGTATTTCTGGAACTTACTCATATGGTAAATCTACAGTTTTAATGGATGCAACATCTTCTCAAAACGTTTCTCAATGGGAGTTTACTGAAACAGTAAATGGAGCCAATTCTCCAACCATTTCTAGATCAGATTTTGATCAAGGTAGAAGAATTGTTGTTAATGGTAATGCTACTTTTAAATGGTCTAAATTTACAAAAACAACAATTGGTGCTTTCTATGAAGGGGCTCAAGGTACTCCATTTAGTTATGTTTACAATGATGGAGGACGTTTACTTCAAGATACTTTTAGAAACTCAGCATTAATTTATGTTCCAGCTAATAAAGCGGATATTAATTTAGTAACTGTTGCAAGTAATTCCTTAACACCAGACCAACAATGGGAGGCATTAAGTGCTTTCATTGAAGGAAATGAATATCTTAGAAGTAGAAAAGGAAATTATGTAGAAAGAAATGGTGATCGATTAAAAACAAGCCATATTGTTGATTTAAAATTAACTCAAGATTTCACCATTAATGTTGGTAAAAAGAAGCATTCAATTGCATTTACGGCAGATATTTTCAATTTTACAAATTTGTTAAACAAAAATTGGGGTAAAAGATATTTTGTGAGTAATGATCAAGTGCTATTATTGCAACAAGTTGGTTTTGTTACTGGAACAAATACACCAACTTTTAATTATAATCCTACAGTTGCTAACAACATTAATCAAGTTGATGACGTTGGTCTTAACTCTTCTAGATGGCAAATTCAAACAGGTGTTCGTTATACTTTTAACTAATGTTTGATTTTTAAATTCATAATTAACCCTCATTCAAATGATATGAGGGTTTTTTTTACCTCTTTTTTTTCATATATTTGAAATTCTAAAAAACAGATATTATATGTACGAATTTATACAAAAGTTTCACTCAGGATGGGCTTATTTAGTTTTATTGATTTTAGTGATAGCAGTCGCCAATGCTTTGATTGGGTTTTCTTCCAAAAAAGAATTTACAGCAAAAGATAGAAAAATAGCTTTGTTTGCATTAATCTTTACTCATGTACAATTAGTTATCGGTTTGATTACCTATTTTGTTTCTCCATTAGGTTTAGCCTCTTTCGGGCAAATGTCCGATAAAGCTTTACGATTAACTTCATTGGAACACCCTTTAATCAATATAATTGCAATTGTTTTAATTACAGTGGGTTGGTCTAAACATAAAAAACTAACGGATTCTACTGCGAAATTTAAAACATTTGCTATTTTCTATGGCTTAGGATTACTTCTTATTTTGAGCAGAATTCCTTGGTCTCTTTGGCTTTAATTTTTTAAAACTACTGATACTATCAGTTGTTTTAAAGTAGTATTAATTTAAAAAAAGTTAAATGAAAAAATTATTTGCCATACTTTTTTTATTGGTTATTATTGGAATAGCATATAGTCAAGCCCCTTCTGTGATAAAAGAAAAAGTGACTAATTCCAAAGACACAATAAAAAAAGAAAAGACCAATATTTTACCTGAAACCTTGATAAAAGATACTGTCTTTGATCCTAATGTAAAATATGTTTTGTACAAAAAAAATGGACATGCTTCCTATTATGCGGATAAGTTTCATGGTCGTAGAACAGCAAGTGGGCAACGATTTGATATGCATAAAATGACTGCAGCTCATAAAAAATTACCCTTTGGATCCAAGATTAGAGTGACTAACGAGGCTAATGGAAAGTCTGTGATTGTAGAAGTTAATGATAGAGGCCCATTTGTTAGATCAAGAGAAATTGATTTGTCTAAAAAAGCATTTATGGCTATAGCATCGTCCAAAGGTGCAGGTTCCATGAAAGTAACTATAGAAACTATCGTGAAAAAATAATTTTTTTTTAATTTATTTAATAATAGCTTAAGAGAGCTAAACGTTAAATTTATCAAAGCCTAGGATTTGAAATTCTAGGCTTTTTTATGTTTAGTAAAACTTGTCTAATTTTGTTGATAATGAATATATTTGGGGATGGATTCTAACAATTTTCAACGAAAAATTATTCACATAGATATGGATGCTTTTTATGCATCTGTGGAGCAAATGGATAATCCTGCATTGAAAGGTAAGCCTATTGCTGTAGGAGGTAACGAAAATAGAGGTGTAGTTTCTGCGGCTAGTTATGAAGCTAGGAAGTTTGGGGTCCGAAGTGCTTTAAGTGGTGTTTTAGCTAAAAAATATTGTCCTGAGTTGATTTTTGTTCGACCACGATTTGATCGTTATAAAGAGATTTCAAAACAAATCCAACGTATATTTTACGAATATACGGATCTTGTTGAACCGCTTTCTTTGGATGAAGCTTATCTAGACGTAACACATAATAAAAAAGGAAATCCTAGTGCTACTTTGTTAGCAAGAGAGATTAGAGCAAGGATTTTATCCGAAGTCGGCCTTACTGCTTCTGCAGGGATTTCTATAAACAAATTTATTGCAAAAGTCGCCAGTGATTATAATAAACCGAACGGGCAAAAAACAGTTAGTGGTGATGAAATTGTTTCTTTTTTAGAAGATTTACCTATTCAAAAATTTTATGGAGTAGGAAAGGTGACCACAGATAAAATGTTTCAATTGGGTATTTTTACTGGATTAGACTTAAAAAACAAATCAGTAGAGTTTTTAGAGCAACATTTTGGTAAATCGGGGCGATATTATTATCAAGTAGTTAGGGGAATTCACAATAGCCCCGTTCAGCCTAAGAGAACTACTAAATCTGTAGCTGCAGAGCATACATTTGAAGTGAATCTGTCTTCAGAAATTTTTATGCTCGAACAATTAGAATCCATAACAGTTCAGGTAGAGAAGCGTTTACAAAAACATGCTATTTCTGGCAAAACAATTACATTAAAAATAAAGTATAGCGATTTTTCGCAGCAAACTAGGAGTAAGACCATGCCTTATTTTGTATCCGACAGAAATTTAATTTTTGAGGTAGTCAAAGAATTACTGTATCAGGAACGACTAAAGGACTCTGTTCGTTTGTTAGGTATTGCTTTAAGTAATTTAAATACTGAGCAAAAGAGAACAGTAGCGGTACAGCTTCAATTTGATTTTTAGTATTTAATAATGTTCAACAACAGTTAAAAGATAAAAAATGTGTCGTCAGGTTTTAAAAATCAATTACATTTGACTAATTAAATTACTTGAAAATGTTGAATATTAATGAATATGAAAATGCTAAAGCCAAGTATTTTAATACTTTAGCTTTGAAAACAACTTCGGTTTTATCGATGAGTTTTCATGAAGAATTTTTAGGAAGTATCAAAAAATCATTTGATGATTTTAATCGGTTGTATGAAATTTTACCAAAAAATAATACTCAAACAAATAATCTTAGAGAGGCACTTTTGGAGGATGTTGTTATTGTGACCGATACTAATCTAAAAATTGTTTTTGCGTCTAATAATTTGTCAAAAATGAATGGTTATTCTGAGAGTGAAGTTATTGGGAATAGCCCGAAAATGTTTCATGGTGAAAAAACAAATAAAGTAATTTCAAGGCAAATTCGTGAAAAAATTGATCAAAAATTACCTTTTGAATCTGAAGTAATCAACTATAAAAAAAATGGAAAAACCTATGATTGCTTGATTAAAAGTTATCCTATCTTTAATAAGAAAGGTGATTTAACGCATTTTATAGCTTTTGAAAAAACTATTTAAAATAAAGAGGTTGCTCGAAAAATAAAACCCTGAAAATTGAATAATTTTCAGGGTTTTTTATTTACTATATTTTAGTAAAAACTATTTGATAACACAACTTTTTATTAAATTCTCGCTGAAATCTAAAAACATAGTAATTGATTATAGCTTTCGGACAGTCTCTTCTTTTTTATACTTAATCTTTACTTGAAATTTTTGAAAGTAGTCTTAGGAATTCAATATAAAGCCATACTAGTGTGATTAATAATCCCATCGCTCCGTACCACTCCATGTATTTAGGCATTCTTTGATCTACTCCCTGTTCTATTCTATCAAAATCTAAAAACAAATTTAAGGCAGCAATGATAATTACAAAAACACTTATTCCAATACTCATAAGTGAATTATCATGATGTATAGGAGTAAAACTTGTAAACATTGAAAAGAGCCAAGAAATTAAGTAATAGGTTGCAATGGCCAAGGTTGCTGCAATAACCACAGACTTGAATTGTTCCGTAACTTTCACAATTTTGTATTTGTACAAGGCTAGGCAAACTAAAAAAGTTACAAATGTTGCTCCTACGGCCTGAAGGACAATGCCAGGGTATTTGATTTCGAAAATGGCAGAAATGCCTCCAATAAAAAGTCCTTCAAAAACGGCATATCCTGGAGCTAAATAAGGGGATAATTGTGGTTTGAATGCAGCAATCACTACCAAAATTAATCCAACGATAGCTCCGCCAAAAGCTGGTACGATAGGATTCATATCATTAAATGCCATCCACCAAGTGATTGTAGCTGCAGCTGTAAGTAGCAAAAACAGTATGAGACTTTTGTTTATAGTTCCAGATAAAGTCATCTCGGAGGTATAGTCAATGATTGTTGCTTGGTGCACTTCGTCTGAGTTACCTTGATTTTTAAATGTTTTGTTGTTTAAAAACGGATTATTCGAATTATTAAAGGCCATAAGTGTTGTTTTATAGTTATGGAATAAAAATTAATTAAGGTTAAAGATATAAATACTCCTGATTATTCTGAAATAAATTGTAAATAAAAAACGCTCCGTTTTTTGGAGCGTTTTTCTAGTTTCAATACTTTAAGAATTATGCTATTTCAGAAACTCTCAAAGTGTTAACCATTCCTTTATCTTTGATTGGCATTGCAGCTAAATTGATTAGAAAATCTCCTTTTTTGACAAAACCTTTCTCTTTTACAATTTCGTTTACATCGGTTACGGTATCATCTGTACTGACATCTTTAGTATACATAAAGGATTTAACTCCCCATAATAGATTAAGTTGCGTAAGGATACGTTGGTTTGAAGTAAATACCAAGATATGAGCATTAGGTCTCCAAGCAGAAATTTGAAATGCAGTATAACCGCTATTCGTCAATGTACAAATCGCTTTTGCATTGATTGAGTTGGCCATCATTGCAGCATGGTGACATATTGTTTTGGTAATATAACGATTGGTTTTTACTTGTGGTGTGTTTTGAGGGACATTAATCAGAGGAGAATCTTCTACGGCTTCTAATATTTGTGTCATTTTTTGAATAACTTGAACGGGATAGTTACCAGTAGCTGTTTCTCCAGATAGCATTACGGCATCTGCACCATCCATAACAGAATTTGCTACGTCATTTACTTCGGCACGAGTTGGAGTTAAGCTAGTTATCATTGTTTCCATCATTTGGGTGGCAACAATTACAGGGATTCTTGCGGTTTTAGCTCTTCTGATTAATTCTTTTTGAACTAATGGTACTTCGTGAGCAGGAAGCTCAACTCCTAAATCTCCACGAGCTACCATTAAAGCGTCGCAAAAAGCTACAATTTTATCCATATTCTCTAGCGCTTCTGGCATTTCGATTTTGGCAATAATTGGAATTTTAAACTCAGAATGCTCAGCGATTAATTCTTGTAAATCTTGTAAATCTCTTGGAGTTTTAACGAATGAAAGTGCAATCCAATCTAATTTTTGTTCAATTGCAAATTTTGCATCTGCAATGTCTTTTTCAGTCAATGCTGGAAGAGAAATTTTTGTATTAGGTAGGTTAACTCCTTTTTTTGATTTTAATTCTCCACCTTGAATTACTTTGGCAAGCACTTCGCTTTTTTTGTCTGTTTCAACGATTTCGAAAATAAGTTTTCCATCGTCTAAAAGTATTCTTTCGCCAGGATTTACGTCATTTGGAAAGTTTTGATATTTCATGAAAACCTTTTTTGAAGTTCCAATAATATCTTCTGCTGTAGTAAATGTGATCAGATCTCCCTCATTAACAAATGCTCCATCTTCCATAATACCAACACGTAATTTAGGCCCTTGTAAGTCACCTAGAATAGCGGTTGTATATCCAAATTCTTCGTTTAATCCACGAATGATGCTAATTTTGTTTTTTACATCTTCATAATCAGCATGTGAAAAGTTTACTCTAAATACATTAACTCCTGCCTCAATCATGTCTTTGATGACTTCTTTTGTACTACATGCAGGCCCAAGTGTGGCTACAATTTTCGTTTTTTTGTTTGTAAGCATTGGTATTAAAAAATTAAATTGTTTTTTGATTTTATGGTTTCTGTTTTTACACTATAGACCATGCTTATGGTTTCTATAGTGTTTAAATCAGCAACTGTTTTTGTTATATTAAAATTGCTATGACAAGCTTCAATCTTTAAGAAATAGTCTGCTTTTTTTAATTCAGGTATTAAGTATACTTGGGCAGAAATTTCAATATTTTGATCGAAAAATAGATTGGATTTTTTCTTGTTATCGCTTTGAATTACTTCATTTTTGTTTTGAATCAGATACCAAGTAATGTCTTTTTTACAATCATAGAAAGAATATTTTGAAAAAAAAGAGTTTCCTTCTTTTATATCGATCAAAATATCTTTTGGACTTTTGCCAAGATTAATGTTTAAGACTAGATTAATGAAATACGCCAAACGGTAATCCTCTAAAGGACTGTGTATGGCAATGATTGAATAATCTATTTCTTCAAACTCATCTAAACTTACTTTATGAACTGCCATTTCAAAAATAAATTAGCAGTAAAGGTACTACTTCTATAGAAGATTTTCTAAGAAAGAATGATATGATTTTGTTAAATCGTTAACGAAAACGATATAGTTTTAAGAAAAATAAGGTTATTTCTTGTTTATTTTTTCTTGAAATGCAAAATAAGCTCTTTGGGCTGCTTTTTCTTCAGCCTTCTTTTTGGAAGTAGCTCTTGCTTTAGCAATTACTTTATCGTCAATACTCAATCGAACACCAAATAAGCGTTGTCCATCAATCGCATTATCTTCAAAGATGTCAAAGTGAAAGAGTCTTTTTTCTTTTTGGCACCATTCGATCACCAAGCTTTTGTAACTGATTACTTTGCCCTCTAATCGGCTGATATCAACATAGGGAATGATTACTCTGGAATTGATAAATTTTTCGCAAAAAACATATCCTTTGTCTAGGTAGATGGCACCAATTAATGATTCGAAGATATTGCCATGAATATTATCTCCGAAATGCTGCACAGGAACCTTACTTTCAATGAATTGAATTAAGTTTAAGTCTTTCCCTAGTTCATTTAAGTGTTCTCTACTTACTATTTTGGAGCGCATTTTGGTTAAATAACCTTCGTCTCCATAAGGTGCTTTGTTGAATAAATAGCCAGCAATGACAGAACTTAGCATAGCATCTCCCAAGAATTCTAATCGTTCATAGTTCATGGGATTGCCTTCTTTATCAAGTTTGTTGGAAGAACGATGAGTAAAAGCTTTTCGGTAGGGTTCTAATTCTGTTGGTGGAAAACCCAGTATTTTTTCGAGAGCATTAAAAAAAATCCCGTCTTCTAGAGAACGGGATTTTGAAAATATTTTTTTTAAAATACGCATACGCAATTAGTCAACTAATTTTTTAAACAATACACATGCATTGTGTCCGCCAAAACCAAAAGTGTTACTCATAGCAACATTTACCTCTCTTTTTTGTGGTGTATTTAGAGTAAGATTTAGTGATGGGTCGATTTTATCATCAACAACACTATGATTAATGGTTGGTGGAATTATTCCATGTTGCATGGCTAATATAGAAGCTATGGCTTCAATAGCGCCAGCAGCGCCCAATAAGTGACCAGTCATCGATTTGGTTGAGTTGATATTGATATTTTTTGCATGGTCACCAAATACTGCGCTAATGGCTTTTAACTCGGCCACATCTCCAAGAGGGGTAGAAGTTCCATGTGTATTGATGTGATCTACGTCTTCTGGATTCATACCTGCATCGCGAAGTGTGTTTTTCATTACGGCAATTACTCCAATTCCGTCTGGGTGAGGGGCTGTTAAGTGATAGGCGTCCGATGACATTCCTCCGCCACCAATTTCGCAATAGATTTTAGCGCCTCTTGCTTTTGCGTGTTCGTAATCTTCAAGTACAAGTGCGCCAGATCCTTCGCCTAAAACGAAACCATCTCTGGTTGCATCAAAAGGTCTAGATGCAGTCTCAGGACTTTCATTTCTGGTAGATAGAGCGTGCATCGAACTAAAGCCTCCCATTCCTGCAATTGTTACTGCAGCTTCAGAGCCTCCTGAGATAATCACGTCACACATGCCTAATCTGATATAGTTAAACGCGTCAATTAATGCATTAGCAGAAGAAGCACAAGCCGAAACAGTTGTATAATTGGGGCCCATGTAGCCATTTCGCATCGAAATGTGAGCTGGAGCAATGTCAGCAATCATTTTTGGGATAAAAAAGGGATTGAATTTTGGTGTTCCATCACCTTTTGCATAGTACATTACTTCATCTTGAAATGTTTCTAATCCTCCAATTCCAGCACCCCAAATAACACCAACTCTTTGCTTGTCAATATTTTCGTCTGTTAATCCAGCATCTTTAATAGCTTCATCACTTGCGGCAATAGCGTATTGTGCAAATTTATCTAGTCTGCGAGATTCTTTACGATCCATGTAGTCTTCAATATTGAAGTTTTTAACTTCGCATGCAAACTTTGTTTTGTGTTTTTCGGTATCGTAATATGTAATTGGAGCAGCGCCGCTCACTCCGTTCAAAAGACCATGCCAGTATTCTTGGATGTTATTTCCAATTGGAGTTAGTGCACCTAATCCTGTAACTACAACTCGTCTTAATTCCATAACGTATGTGTTTTGTTAGCTTTAAACAAATAAAACCCACGCATTCTTTTATTGTATGTAGAGTACAAAAGAGACATGGGTATTACAATATATTTATTTCTAAGAAGGAAAATGCCCTCTCCTAATGTGTTAAATTGATTTTAAAAATAATAACACCCGTTTACAAGGAATGCAAACGGGTGATGATTTATTATTTTTTTGCTTCCTCGATGTAAGAGATAGCTTGACCAACAGTAGCAATGTTCTCTGCTTGATCATCTGGAATTTGAATATCGAATTCTTTTTCGAATTCCATAATAAGCTCAACAGTGTCTAATGAGTCAGCTCCTAAATCATTTGTGAAGCTTGCTTCTGTTACAACTTCGTTTTCGTCAACACCTAATTTGTCTACGATAATCGCTTTTACTCTTGATGCAATGTCTGACATAATCTTTAATTTTAGAATTTAATTTGTTGGCAAAAATAAAAAACTTTATTTTAAAACTACTATTTAGTTAATAAATGTATCAGAGAAACACTAAAATTTATTTTAACAAAGGAGATGCAAAGCTATTTTTTTTCGTTTTTTATGCCGTTTTTTGCAAAATAAAATTGAGTCTGTACATGAAAAAAATAGTAATTTTTGCCTCAGGATCGGGAACAAATGCCGAAAATATTATAAAATATTTTTCAAATTCCTCAAAAGCTAAGGTGATGAGCGTGTTAACGAACAATCCGTCTGCAAAAGTGATTGAACGTGCCTCAAATTTTTCAATTCCCACACAAGTTTTTTCAAAACAAGAACTAAACGAAGGTTTTTTATTACAAAAATTAAATCTTCTTCAGCCTGATTTGATTGTGTTAGCAGGTTTTTTATTAAAAATACCTCAAAATCTTATCGATGCTTATCCTAATAAGATTATAAATATACATCCTGCTTTGTTGCCAAAGTTTGGAGGCAAGGGTATGTATGGTATGCATATTCACCAAGCGGTTGTAGCTCATAAAGAAAAGGAAACGGGAATTACGATTCATTATGTTAATGAAAATTATGACGAAGGAGCTATTATTTTCCAATCCTCAGTCGTTCTTACTTCCGCGGATACTTCCGAGAATGTTGCTGTTAAGATTCATGAATTAGAGCAAAAACATTTCCCAATAGTTATAGATAAGATATTAAATGGCTAAGTTTTTTAGTAGTCACCGTTTTTAATTAAATAAAAAAATCACATTTATACTATGTCTCATCAAGTTCATATTTATACCGATGGAGCGGCCAAGGGGAATCCTGGCCCTGGAGGGTACGGTGTGGTTATGGAATGGGTAGGAAAACCATACAAGAAGGAATTCTATGAAGGATTTCGATTAACTACAAACAATAGAATGGAGTTATTGGCAGTTATTGTAGGCCTTGAAAAGTTGAAGAATGACAATACCACAGTTTTGGTGATTTCTGATTCTAAATACGTAGTAGATTCTGTAGTGAAAAAATGGGTTTTTGGTTGGGAGAAAAAACGATTTGTTGATAGAAAAAATGCAGATTTGTGGATACGCTTTTTGATAGTCTATCGTAAACATCAAGTAGATTTCAAATGGATTAAGGGTCATAATAATCATCCACAAAATGAGCGCTGTGATGAATTGGCAGTGATGGCATCTCAACAAAAACAACTTTCAATAGACTCTTATTACGAAAAAGAAGAACAAAAAAAAATGATTTAATCAGTTGAAAATCAGTATTTTTTTGTTTTGAGGCTTTGCTGTTTTCAATCGTTGCAACTTTACACTTTATAAACTATCTTTGCGCCTTAATTTGAAACACAGCAAATGAATAAATTACTGATTGTTGGAACAGTAGCTTTCGACGCAATTGAAACTCCTTTTGGGAAAACCGATAAAATTTTAGGTGGTGCGGCAACATATATTGGTCTGTCTGCGTCTTTTTTCAACTTACAATCTGCAATTGTATCGGTAGTAGGGGATGATTTTCCTCAAGAACATTTAGATTTATTAACTTCTAGAAATATCGATATTTCGGGAATTGAAATTGTTAAAGGTGGTAAAACATTTTTCTGGAGTGGTTTGTATCATAATGATTTGAACTCAAGAGATACTTTGGTAACAGAACTTAATGTTTTGGCTGATTTTCAACCAAAAGTACCTCAAAATTTCAAAAATGCTGAAGTAGTAATGTTAGGAAATCTTCATCCATTGGTACAAAGTAGTGTTTTGGATCAAATGGAAACTACTCCAAAATTAGTAGTCTTGGATACTATGAATTTTTGGATGGATTGTGCCCTACTTGAACTGCTTGATGTAATTAAGCGTGTAGATGTAATTACCATAAATGATGAAGAAGCTAGACAACTTTCAGGAGAATATTCATTAGTTAAAGCTGCTGCTAAAATTCATACTCTTGGACCTAAATATGTAGTGATTAAAAAAGGAGAACACGGAGCTCTTTTATTCCATAATAGCGAAGTGTTTTTTGCGCCAGCATTACCATTAGAAGAAGTGTACGACCCAACAGGAGCAGGAGATACTTTTGCTGGAGGTTTTTCTGGGTATATTGCTCAAAGTGAAAATATTTCTTTTGAAAACATGAAAAACGGAATCATTTACGGCTCGAATTTGGCTTCATTTTGTGTGGAGAAATTTGGAACTGAAAGGATGGTTGGTTTAGATGAAAACGAAGTGAATCAGCGCTTGAAACAGTTTAAAGCTTTGACTCAATTTGATATCGAACTATAATGACTTAAGCTCAGGAAACTGAGCTTTTTTTAATAAACAGCATAATTACAACACAACAATAAAATACCATGAGTGACGCTTTACAACACGAATGTGGAATAGCTTTAGTACGACTTCTTAAGCCGCTTGAATACTACAAAGAAAAATATGGATCTGCTTTTTATGGCATCCAAAAAATGTATTTGCTTATGGAAAAACAGCACAATCGCGGTCAAGATGGTGCTGGATTTGCAAGTATAAAACTAGATGTTGAACCAGGGCAAAGATACATCAGCAGAGTGCGTTCGAATCATGCGCAGCCCATTCAAGATGTTTTTGCTCAAATCAACTCCAGAATTAATGAAGAACTTTCTGCACACCCTGAATATGCGGATAGCGTTGCGCTTCAAAAAGATAATATTCCTTATTTAGGAGAATTGTTTTTGGGGCATGTTCGTTATGGAACTTTCGGCAAAAATAGTATTGAGAGTGTGCATCCTTTTTTACGCCAGAATAACTGGATGCATCGTAATTTGATTTTAGCAGGAAATTTCAACATGACCAATGTTAAGGAACTTTTCGAAAACTTGGTAGAGCTAGGTCAGCATCCTAAAGAAATGGCGGATACCGTTACTGTAATGGAAAAAATTGGTCACTTTCTTGATGACGCAGTGACTGATTTGTATCAAGATTGCAAAAATGAGGGTTTAAATAAACGAGAAGCTTCACCCGTAATAGCCGAACGATTAAATGTTGCAAAAATTTTGCAACGTGCTGCCAAAAATCTTGACGGAGGCTATGCTATGGCAGGTCTTCTAGGGCATGGAGATGCGTTTGTTTTTAGGGATCCTGCTGGAATTCGTCCTGCGTATTTCTATCAAGATGAGGAAATTGTTGTGGTAGCTTCAGAGCGACCAGTAATACAAACAGTATTTAATGTTCCTTTTGAAAAAGTACATGAAATTGATCCAGGAGCTGCCTTGATAATTAAAAAGAATGGAACAGTTTCTATGCAAGAAATTCTTCCTGCAATTACAAAAAAGGCGTGTTCTTTTGAGCGAATTTATTTTTCAAGAGGTAGTGATGCTGAGATTTATAAAGAGCGCAAAATGTTAGGTAAACTGGTATTGCCAGCTGTTTTGGAAACAATAGATTATGATACTGATAACTCTGTGTTTTCTTATATACCTAATACAGCAGAGACCTCTTTCTTTGGAATGGTTGAGGCTGCTCAGGATTTTTTAAACCAACGTAAAAACAATTACATTTTAGCCAATAGAAATACTTTAACTACTGAGAGTTTACAAGAGTTGTTGGCTGTTAAAATTCGAACCGAAAAAGTAGCCATTAAGGATGCTAAATTGCGAACATTTATAACAGAAGACAGCAGTCGAGATGATTTGGTGGCTCACGTGTATGATGTAACTTATGGAGTGGTTCAGCCTAACGATAATTTAGTGATTATTGACGATAGTATTGTTCGTGGAACTACACTAAAGAAAAGTATCATCAAAATGATGGATCGTTTGAATCCTAAACGTATAGTTGTGGTTTCTTCGGCACCTCAGATTCGTTATCCAGATTGTTACGGAATTGACATGGCTAAGTTGGAGGGTTTAATTGCTTTTAGAGCGGCTTTGGAATTACTTAAAGAAAAAAATCTGTATCATATAGTCGATGAAGTATATGCTAAGTGTAAGGCACAGGAAAACTTTAAAGATGTTGAAGTGGTAAATTATGTGACTGCGATTTATGATCCATTTACCCCACAAGAGATTTCAGATAAGATTGCTGAAATGTTAAGCTCTTCTGAAATTAATGCAGAAGTAAAAATTATTTTTCAAACAGTTGAAAATTTGCATATAGCTTGTCCTAAAAATTTAGGTGATTGGTATTTTACGGGTGATTATCCTACCCCAGGAGGCAACCGTGTTGTTAATCGAGCTTTCATGAATTTTTACGAAGGGAAAGACGCTAGGGCTTATTAAAGAAATCATAAAATATGTATTTAATCGGATTTTTATGCATTTCATCGGAAAAGATTGTTAGTAATATAGCTTTGCAGTAAGTTTACTACACCATAATATTAGTAGGTTAAGTTTATGGTAGATTTGGGGCAAAAAGGGTGGAAGAAATTCCACCTTTTTTATTTTAATTGTTAAATTATTTTACTTCTTATAATTATGTTATTCTTGTTTTAATTTTTTGTAATTATTTTAAGAATATTTTTTTAAATATGTTATATAAAAAAGAGTCGTTTTCAATTGAGAAAACGACTCTTTTTTTTTTGGTCAATATGGTTACTCACTCAATGCATTCCAGCCTCTGGCTTTTAATGGAATTTTAGTATTCGCTCGAGTGATTAAATGTGTTCCTTCACTTGGTTCGGTCATATGTCCAATAACTGTAAAGTTGGGATTTCCTTTTATTTTATCAAAATCAGTAATGGCTATTGTAAATAATAATTCATAGTCTTCTCCGCCATTGATCGCAATAGTGGTGCTGTCGATATTAAATTCTTCACAAACCGAAATGAATTGAGGGTCTAATGGCAATTTGTCTTCATATAAATTACACCCCGTATTAGATTGTTTGCACAAATGCATGATTTCAGAAGAGATACCGTCAGAAACATCAATCATAGCAGTTGGTTGTATCTCTAAGGCATGTAATAAGGTACGAATATCTGTTCTTGCTTCTGGTTTTAGCTGTCTTTCAATTAAATAGGTGTAGGTGTCTAAATCAGGCTGTGAATTAGGATTTACTTGAAAGACTTGTTTTTCTCTTTCTAAAACTTGAAGCCCCATGTAAGCAGCACCAATATCACCTGTTACAACTAATAAATCAGTGGCTTTTGCTCCGTTTCGATAGACGATTTCGTTTTCATCTGCTTCACCTAAAGCGGTAATGCTAATAATCATTCCTTTTTGAGAAGAAGTGGTATCGCCACCTATTACATCAACTTTGTATGCTTTGGCAGCTCGAGTAATTCCTTCATACAATTCTTCTAAAGCCTCTAACGGGAATCGATTAGAAACGGCTATTGAAACAGTGATTTGTGTAGGTTTTGCATTCATAGCACAAATATCTGAAAGGTTAACCACAACTGCTTTGTAGCCCAAATGTTTCAGAGGCATATAGGCCAAATCAAAATGTACCCCTTCAATTAGTAAATCGGTTGAAACTACTGTTTTTCTTGTGCCAAAATCCAAAACAGCTGCATCGTCTCCAATTCCTTTTAATGTTGACTCTTGATTAATTTCAAAGTTTTTTGTCAAATGGTCGATTAACCCAAATTCACCTAATTGAGCAATACTAGTACGTTGAGGGTTTTTATCTTCAATCATGTTTTTTTATGGTTTTAAAAAAGCAAAGGTACAAAGAATTAATTGCCAAGAATGCTTCGATTTTCATCGAAAATATGCATCTTTATGTAATTAAAAATTGAAACTATGGAAGCATTCGATATAGTGACCCTAACGGTCAACCCAGCAGTTGATAAAAGTACTAGTTTTAAAGGATTAGTAGCGGAACAAAAAATTCGTTGCGAAGTGCCAAGATACGATGCTGGTGGCGGTGGAATCAATGTCTCTAAAGCTATCGCTCGTTTGGGAGGTAATTCTATGGCGGTATTTACTTCAGGTGGAGCAATGGGACAATTGTTAGAAGAATTAGTAGCTAAAGAAAATATTGCCAGTGAGGCTGTTGCTGTGGAGAGTTGGACAAGAGAAAGTTTTGTGGCGGTAGATACGAATACCAACTCCCAATACCGATTTGGATTTACGGGAGGTTCGTTAAGGGAAGAAGAAAGTAAGCTATTTTTAGCTAAAATTGGGGAGTTCAAACCTAATTTTTTGGTTGCTAGCGGTAGTTTAAATGAAGGTTTAAATTCCGATTTTTATCAAAAAGTAGCGCATATTGCTAAAGAGAACAACTCAAAATTAATTATAGATACCTCAGGAGAAGCTTTAGAAAAAGTCCTTGAAGTTGGCGCTTATTTAATCAAGCCGAATGTTGGTGAACTAGCCAAATTAATTGGAGAAGAGCGACTAGAAATGGAAGAAGTAAACGAAGCAGCCAAGAAAATTATAGCTAAAGGAGGTGCAGAAATAGTAGTGGTATCTCTTGGTCCACAAGGCGCTATTTTGGTTACCAAAGACCATTATGAGTTTGTTCCTGCTCCCAATGTCGCCAAAAAGAGTACGGTAGGTGCTGGTGATAGTATGGTAGGAGGAATGGTTTGGGCGCTATCTCAAAATAAACCGTTAAAAGAAGTTATTCGATGGGGAGTGGCTTGCGGTTCAGCCGCCACGATGAACGAAGGCACACAATTATTCAAAGGCTCCGATGCACAGCGATTGTTTGATTGGTTGAAGGATAAATAAGCCCCCTAGCCCCCAGAAGGGGGAATAAAAAAAAGCCTGACAATTTTAAAATCGTCAGGTTGTTTAATACTATTTTCTGAGTTTATAGACTGTTAGATACTTTGTTCCAATCCAAAAGGCGTTCAGGATTAGTTTTAGCTTTAGCGATTCGATCTAAAACAATTTTTTGATGTTCTATAGGAATTTCAACATCTTCATTCCAAAGCGCATCATTGATTTTCAATCGATCTTTTGGGGATAATTGTTTAACCGCTTCAAGTAATTGACTTACACTTAAATCAATGTTTAATTTTATTGTTTCCATAAAAACAAAGTTAATGAAAAAAGGTTTTGTTACCTGTTAGCCTTATACTATTTTCTAAGTATAAATAGTCTTAATTATTAGTTTGAAAATAAATATGATTTTTAATCTAAACAAAAAAACCTGACAGTTTTTACATCGTCAGGTTTTTTGTTGCATATTTTAGTATTTTGGTGCAGAAGTATTTTAATATAAACTGTTTTTCTGCGCAAAAAATATCTTATTTTTCACCTTCCAAAACTGTCGTAATTGTCTTCGGCATATTGTTCAAAACGCTCTAATAATTTAATATTAGCTTTTTCTAGAGCGGTTAATTTTGCATCTACATTTTCTGAAACAGGAATGTACCATTCAACAGAGTCAAAAAATTGACGATAACTTTTTTTCTTAAAAGTATATCCGTGTCGAGCATAAATAGTATTTCGTAAAATTTCTAATTCTAATTTTTTAAGATTTTTGAGATCGTTTTCTGTTAGTTTTTTAGTAGAAGAATTTATTTTTGTGATGACGTCGCCTGCTGAACGATAGGTTTCTTGATAATAGGTTTCGGGCACTGTAGTACTATCTGTTTGAGTTTCTACTATAGTGTCGATTTTTTCGCTATAATAATCGATATAAGCTTCATCTTCAGGAAGCATAAGATTTGGATTGTATTCAAAGCTTTGTTTTTTTAGTTTAAATGTTCTTTGTGTAACGGCTTGTTTTTTGTTGTTTGAAAACCAGGTTCCATTTAATACATTGTTTTTAATAGAAAATTCGAATTTTCCATCATCTTTTTTGTCGCCAGGTTCTTTCATAGTAAATATTAAACTATCAGCTACTTGCTTGAATTCGCCTGCAATAGGTCTACTATTACCTGCAACGATACTTTGCCCGAATACTTTGTTCCCTTCTATTTTCTTGATTACTATATTTATTTTGTTAACATAGACAAAATTAGATGTGGTATCATAAACTTTGGCCACAAAATCGCCGACCCAGTTGCCATATAACTCTGTATTTAAATCTTCATTGGTATTTAGAGTCGCGATTTCAGATTTTTCCTTTTTACAAGAAATAACTAGAATAACCAGTACAAGAGCAAGTGCTTTTTTCATTCGTTTCTATGTTTAAAAATATAATATTCGATAATTAAAAGATTTGGTATCCAGCCTAGCCAAGCTATAATTTGATAAACGTCCATAGGAGATGGATGGAATAAATATACAATAATTACTTTCCAAAGGCGTAAAGTAACTGCTGAAAAGGCTAAAGCAAAACTCCTCAGCATATTCGTACGATGATCTTTCTTGTTCTTTCTTTTTATTGCCAAAAGGCCTTTTAGTGTGAACCAAAACCATAGTATAGCTAAAGTCACAAATGAAATTTTAGAATACAAACCTCCATTTGCAAAGCATCCGATAAAAAGCCCAGAAGGAGAGGCCAGAAGTAAAACTACATATACATATAGTTTGCCAAACCAGCGATGGATTCTAGGATGTGATTTTAATAGGGAAGTATTGAATTGAGTAAAACCAGCAATTAATGTAAAAATAGAAGCACAAACGTGAATGTAGAAAATAAAGAAATATGGTTTTATTTCTAGAATTTCAGTTTGCTTTATTTGCAGAAATCCAGCATTAGAATTTACAGGAAAATATTTTAATGTTATTTGCAGCATTAAAATGAAAAAATAGAGAAGTCCAGCCAACCCAATTGATTTTAGAATAGTCTTTTGCATCATTTATAATTATAATACAAGTGTCAAATCTAAACAAAAAAACCTGACAATTTTTACATCATCAGGTTTCTCAATATTGTAATTCCCCCTTCGGGGGTTAGGGGGCTCTAGTCGTTCAACTTCAAAACAGCCATAAACGCTTCTTGCGGAATCTCTACATTTCCTACTTGGCGCATACGTTTTTTACCTTTTTTCTGTTTTTCCAATAGTTTACGTTTACGAGAAATATCTCCACCGTAACATTTGGCGGTAACGTCTTTACGCAAGGCTTTTATGGTTTCACGAGCAATGATTTTAGCTCCAATTGCGGCTTGAATTGGAATATCAAATTGTTGTCTCGGAATCAACTCGCGCAATTTTTCGGTCATTTTTTTACCAATTGTATAAGCGTTGCTTTCGTGAATCAACGCAGAAAGCGCATCCACTTGATTAGCATTTAATAATACATCCAATTTAACCAATTTTGAAGCACGCATTCCAATAGGAGAGTAGTCAAACGATGCATAACCTTTAGAAACTGTTTTTAATCGGTCGTAAAAGTCGAATACTATTTCAGCCAATGGCATATCAAAATTTAATTCCACACGTTCAGTGGTCAAATAGGTTTGATTCGTGATAATACCACGTTTTTCAATACACAAACTCATTACGTTACCCACGAAATCAGACTTGGTAATGATAGTCGCTTTGATATAAGGTTCCTCTACACGATCCAATTTTGATGGTTCCGGCAAATCTGATGGATTGTTAACGATAATAGCTGTTTCAGGCTCTTTTTTGGTATACGCTAAATACGAAACGTTCGGAACCGTAGTAATTACAGTCATATCGAACTCGCGCTCTAATCGCTCCTGAATAATCTCCATATGTAGCATTCCTAAGAATCCACAACGGAAACCAAATCCTAAAGCCGCCGAACTTTCAGCCGTAAATACAAGAGAAGCATCGTTCAATTGCAGTTTTTCCATCGAAGCTCTTAGTTCTTCAAAATCTTCTGTATCGACAGGGTAAATTCCAGCAAAAACCATCGGTTTTACGTCCTCAAAACCTGTAATCATATTGGTGGTAGGAGTTTTGGCGTCTGTGATAGTATCACCTACTTTTACTTCTTTGGCTTCTTTAATTCCAGAAATCAAATACCCAACATCCCCAGTTGAGATGATGCTTTTTGGAACTTGATTCAGTTTTAAAGTACCTACTTCATCGGCAAAATATTCATTGCCAGTAGCCATAAATTTTATCTTTTGACCTTTTTTGATTTCTCCATTTACCACACGGAAAATAACTTCAATCCCGCGGAATGGGTTATAATGTGAATCAAAAATTAAAGCTTGTAACGGTTCTTCTTTGTTACCTTTTGGAGGTGGAATTTTTTCAATAATGGCTGCCAAAATATTTTCGACACCAAAACCTGTTTTTCCTGACGCGTGAATAATATCTTCTAATTCACAGCCCAATAAATCGATAATGTCATCGCTTACCTCTTCAGGATTAGCACTTGGCAAATCGACTTTGTTTAAAACTGGAATGATTTCTAAGTCATTTTCTAAAGCCAAGTATAAGTTAGAAATCGTTTGTGCTTGTATACTTTGAGCCGCATCTACAATCAAAAGTGCGCCTTCGCAAGCGGCGATTGAACGAGAAACTTCATAGGAGAAATCCACGTGACCCGGAGTGTCAATCAAGTTTAAGATATAATCCTCACCTTTGTATTTGTACTCCATTTGTATGGCGTGACTCTTAATGGTGATGCCACGTTCGCGCTCCAAGTCCATATTGTCCAACAATTGGGCTTTTTCTTCGCGAGCGGTAACCGTCTGCGTAGCGCCTAATAATCGGTCGGCAAGGGTGCTTTTTCCGTGGTCAATGTGTGCAATAATGCAAAAATTTCTTATATGTTTCATTTTCAATAAATATCAAATTTTATGTCATGCTGAGCGCAGTCGAAGTAGGGCGTGACCACAAGGGTCGGGCTATCTGTTCCCGCTTTTTTTGTTTTCTCTAGTCAAGGACTTGAACCCTTGGCTAGAGAAAACAAAAAAGAGCTCCACTACTATCCCTCACGCACAATGTCATTAAGTTAAGGGGAAAAAGAAAAAATAGGACGCAGATTCATCAGATTTTCACTCATTTTTCTGCATAAATCTGCGAAATCTGCGTGAAAACAAAAAGAGCAATTCCTTAACTTAATGACATTGCCCTCACGCAAACCCTGCTAAACGACAAATAATCTGCAAATATACGCTAAATTCAATAGCTTCAAAGCCAACAACAACCATATCTAAAAAGTCTTTCAAAATAACCTTTTTATCCTTTCGCTTAAAAACCGTAATTTTGCAAAAAATTACCTCAAGATGGTCAAAATTGGCAACATAGAACTTCCAGATTTTCCTTTACTTCTTGCACCTATGGAAGATGTGAGCGATCCGCCTTTTCGCAGATTGTGCAAAATGCACGGTGCCGACTTAATGTATTCCGAGTTTATTTCTTCTGAAGGATTGATTCGCGATGCCATCAAGAGCCGAATGAAGTTGGATATTTTCGATTACGAACGTCCCGTTGGAATACAAATCTTTGGTGGCGATGAAGAAGCGATGGCTTTGTCTTCAAAAATCGTTTCTACCGTAAATCCAGATTTAATTGATATTAATTTTGGTTGTCCCGTAAAGAAAGTCGTTTGTAAAGGCGCTGGAGCAGGAGTTCTAAAAGACGTCGATTTGATGATTCGTTTGACCAAAGCAGTAATTGATAGCACCCATTTGCCCGTAACCGTAAAAACCCGTTTGGGTTGGGACGATAATTCTATCAACATCGATGAGGTGGCCGAGCGTTTGCAAGATATTGGTGTTGCGGCATTGAGCATTCACGCTAGGACTCGTGCTCAAATGTACAAAGGCCACTCCGATTGGTCTCACATTGCTCGTGTCAAAAACAATCCAAGAATCACCATGCCGATTTTTGGAAACGGCGATATCGATTCACCTGAAAAGGCTTTGGAATATAAAAACAAGTATGGTATCGACGGTATTATGATTGGTCGTGCCGCTATTGGTTATCCTTGGATTTTTAACGAAATCAAACATTTCTTTAAGACGGGAGAACATCTGGCTAAACCCACGGTGGCTGATAGAGTAGAAGCGGTTCGCAACCATTTGACTTGGGCTATGGATTGGAAAGGCGAACGTCACGGAATTGTAGAAACAAGACCACATTATACCAATTATTTCAAAGGAATTCATTCGTTTAAAACCTACAAACAACAATTGGTTACACTTGATAAGCCTGAAGAATTATTTGCTGTACTAGATGAGATTATGCTTAATTATTCTGATTATCAGTTGATTTAGTTTGGGATCTTAATAACGCAAAGGGTTATTACTTTTCATTTCTGCTAGAAACGACTTGGTTATTCTTAATTGATTGCTTCCGATTGTTAATTAAAATTCCCTAAACCAGTTTATGAAAGTTGGTTTAGGGAATTGAAGTACTACGAAAATTACTTCTTAATTTAATAAAAATCCATCTAAGGCTATGGTTGGTCTGCCATTACTACCCCATGCGCCTTTAGTATAATTCTGGAAATTATGGCATTGAGGCTCCCAGTAAAAAACACCTAATCCTTTGCCTCCTGTTACTGAACTGGTTTTGTTGAGGATATCTTCAATAAATAATTTACTAGTTTCAGGTGAGCCAACAGACATTCCAATCTCACAAAGCATAACTAATTTTCCATATCGGGAAGCCATATCATTCATGTTGCTTAAACATTGATTGTTTAGGGATTGCCAATTTGTTGTTTCTGGATAAAGTGACATACCAATTACATCATAGCTTGCGCCATTTGCTTTTAGACCATCAAACATCCAACGGAATAGTGCATTATCATAGCCATTTGATAAATGCACAATTGTTTTTGCATTTGGAAAAACAGATTTTACACCATTGTGACCACTAGTTATTAATTGAGCAAAATTTTTCATATTAACAGAAGCCTTTCCTTCATTCCATAACATTCCATTATTGGTCTCATTACCCACTTGAACCCACTCTGGAGTAATTCCTGCTGATTTTATGGCTGTCAATACTGTAACAGTATGATTCCAAACGTCTGTGTACAACTGACTAATGTTGTGAGATGACCATGCGGCCGGCTTAGTTTGATTTGCTGGGTCTGCCCAAGTATCACTATAATGGAAATCAATCATAATTCGCATTCCGGCAGCTTTAGCTCTTTTTGCTTTTGCTATTACATCTGCTTGATTGTTCCATCCGCCAGATGGATTTACCCATACTCTTAATCTAATGGAGTTCATGCCTTTTCCTTTTAATATGGTAAAAAGATCTTGCTGTGTGCCAGCTGAATTGTAAAACTTGCTGCCAGCTTTTTCCATTTGCGTTAGCCAACTTACATCAGCGCCTTTAGCAAAACCTGAAATTAATTTACTGCTAATTGTTGTTTTAGGTGCTGTTGATTGAATAGCGATGTCCTCTTGTTTGTCACAGCTGATTATAAATAATGACAAAAGTAGTAAGCTGCTGTGTATTATTTTTTTCATAAAAAAAGATGTTATAAATTAAAGAATGTGTTTTTTTAGACAAAAATAATTGCACAATACATATATTTATGGTTTTGTATACCAGTTTTTAATTTCTAAGTTTAATTGTTTTCAATAAACCATTGAAAAATCTCTCCAAACGTTCATTGTAAAAAAAAGTTATAGGATTACAAATCATAACTGGTAGGTAGTGGTGGCTATTTTTATCATAACAGCAAACTGCACTTCTATTAGGTAGTCGATAATTTTGATAAAAATTTTAAACCCAGAATCCGCATTAGACTTCGTAGCCAAACTGAATTATTCAATAAAAGCAAGTGCTCACGTACTATTTTTGAAGAAGCAATACCTTTGTGTTTTGAATTTAAAAATGGGATTAAGTTCTTGGTTTTGAAGAAGACATCGAAGATTACATTTGACCAAAACAACAATATTAAAAACAAATGAAATTCATTCACTGTACTCCGCTAAAAAATATAAAAATGATGAAGTAATTTAGTTGTAGTAGATTTATAATGTGGAATCTGGGTTTAATCCAATAACTTTTTACTCACACGACTACTTGCAATTAACGAAGCCAAAAAGCCAAGCGTGATAATGGTAGCCATTACGATTGCGATGTTTTCAAAACTAAAAACGACTGGATAAGCCAATGTTGGGGTAATCATAATCCACTCGAATTGTTGTTGCAATAACACAATTACGATACCCAAAACCAATCCGATGATTCCTCCATAAACACTCAATAAAGTGCCTTGTAGCAAGAAAATGTTGCGAAGACTCTTGATTTCTGTTCCAAGATTGAACAAGGTTTTTAGATTGCCTTTTTTGTCCAAAATCATCATAATCAAAGCGCCAATCAAGTTAAAAAGTGCAACAACAATAACCAAGGTGAAAATTAAATACACCGCGATGTTTTCGGTGTTTAACATTTTATAAAGCGACTCGTTCAACTGTGCTCTATTTTTTAGCGTGATTTTATTTTTGAAAATCGTTTGTAGTTGCTCAATTATAGCCGCTTCATCGGCATTTGGGCGGAGTTTAAATTCTATCCCAGAAATTTGATTGGGTTGGTATTCTAGTAATTCTTGTGCCAATCCTAAGTCGGTAAAAACGTATTTTGAGTCCAAATCTTCGCTAATCGAATAAATCCCAATCGGAATCAAATCGGTTTGATTAAAGGCTTCTGATGGAATGGTAATCGTTCCTTTACCCACCCTTGGAACCATAACTTCTAGCGCCGTATTGTAATCAAACAAACCCATCGAGAATTTTTGCGCCATTCCGTATCCTACCACAACTTGATAGGTGTTGGGTTGCAGCCATTGTCCGTTGTATAGTTTTTTTTCAATGGCGTTTACTTTGGTGAATTGCGTGTCCACTCCTTTCAAATAAGTCACTTCTTGCTTATCTGCAAAAGTAAAAAGTACCCGTTCTTCAATAATCTTGGAGAACGAAGCAATTCCAGCTATTTTTTTGATTGCTTGACCTTGTTGGGGAGTAACAAAAAACGATTTGCCAAGGGTAGGAGACGCTTTTAAATCGGGGTCAATTTCGTTGGTAAACGAAAGACTAAATTCTTTCAAACCGCTAAATACCGAAAGCACCACAAAAAGAGCCATAGCCCCCACAATGATGCCCAAACTAGCAATACGATTAATGATGTTAATAGCGCTGTTTTTGCTATTACTTCTTAGGTATCTGTGCGCGATGTAAAGCGGAAAATTCAATTTAAAACTGTCTGCGTTTTTCTAATAAATCTCTGTTTTCAATAGGATTTTCTTGATTTTTCAAGGCATTGTCAATTTTCTCGATATAATCCAACGAGTCATCAATAAAGAAAACCAAATTAGGAACTCTACGCAATTGCAAACGAACACGTTGCGACAAATCGTGTTTAATCAAGTTGGTATTCGTTTTTATGGCTTCTAATGTTTCTTTTGCCTTCTCTTGAGGAAAAATACTTAAATGCACCGTAGCTACCGATAAATCAGAGGTTACCACTACTTTGGATACTGAAATTACTAAATTAGTAACGCCATTTTTTCTCACTTCACCTTGCAAAATGTCCACCAAATCTTTTTGGATGACACCGCCTATTTTTTTCTGTCTATTTGTTTCCATACTGCAAAAATACTACTTTTAAGCTTTATTCGAACAAATTTTCAACGGAACAATCCTGATTCTAAAATATTCCGATCGGTAATCAGGAGCTATTTCCTGCTGTACGCTATATCTTTGCTGCCGAATCCCGGCAGCAAAGGATGCCGCTTCCATCAGGGCTAGGGTTTAGGATAATCGAGAGATTTTATTTTTATTGTTCACTATTATCCTTTCAGGGTTTTGACAGGATAAGACGAAAGGTTTACAAACAATCACAACTATGCAAAGTACTTCCTTTTCAATATATGACGCATCTGCTGGCTCGGGGAAGACCTATGCATTGGTTAAAGAGTATCTTAAAATTATTTTGGTTGCCCCAAAAAACGATGCCTATCGTCATATTCTAGCCATCACTTTTACCAACAAAGCGGTGCAAGAAATGAAAAGCAGGATTGTAGGTAGTCTATCTGAATTTGCCAAAGACGAACCCAATGCCAAAGCGCTTGAATTAATGCAGGATTTGGCTATTGATACTCAGTTGTCTTTGATTCAAATCAAAACCAAAGCGCAACAAATCATCAAGCATATTATTCATAATTATGCGGCTTTTGATATATCTACCATCGATAAATTTACGCATAAAGTTATTCGTGCTTTTGCGCTTGATTTGAATCTCCCAATGACTTTTGAAGTGACCTTGGATACCGAAAATTTATTAGTCGAAACCGTAGATGCCATTATTGCTCAAGCTGGCGAAGATGCAACCCTAACGCAACTACTCATCGATTTCACTATGGAGAAAACCGATGATGATAAATCTTGGGATATTTCAAGGGAAATTTTAGAAACCGGTCGACTAGTGCTTAATGAGAATAATCGCAATGAAATTGCTCAATTTCAAGACACTACGATTGGTGAATTTGTAAAAATAAAAGAGAAATTGCTGCAACTTAATCGCGATTTAGAACAAGAGACGATGACTGCGGCAGCTGTAATTTTAGAACAAATAGACTCAAATGGCATTGATCCAAAATCTTTTTCTGGGGCTTATTTTCCAAAGCATCTTTTAAGTATTCAGGAAGGAAAATTTAACCCTAAGAACAAAACCTATCACGAATTTGACGATATAAAAATCAACAAAACAGCCAAAGACAGAGCGATTATTGAGGCCTTAATTCCTGAATTTTTGAGTCAGTTAGCTGCTATTTATAAAGTTTTTGAAAAGATTAATTTTTATAAAGCTTTTCTAAAAAACATTACACCTTTGTCCTTATTGAATACGGTCAGCAACGAGTTGGCCAAAATTCAAGCAGAACAAAATGTACTTTCAATTGCGGAGTTCAATGCTATTATTCATCGAGAGATTCAAAATCAACCTGCACCTTTTATTTATGAGCGCTTAGGAGAGCGGTACCGCCATTTTTTTATCGATGAGTTTCAAGATACTTCCGAAATGCAATGGCAAAATCTCATTCCGTTAATTGATAATGCCTTGGCGGGTCAAGATGATTATGGCGTAAAAGGAACTTTGATGATTGTGGGTGACCCAAAACAATCGATTTATCGTTGGAGAGGCGGGAAAGCAGAGCAATTTATAGCCTTGAGCAAAGACCATAATCCGTTTAGCAATCCAGATAAAAAACTGATTCATTTGGATAAAAATTACCGAAGTTATTCAGAAGTAATTGACTTTAATAATGCTTTTTTCAAGATGTTATCGTCTGAATTTACCAATGAAGATTACAAAGATTTATACGAAAATCACAGCCACCAAAAAGCGAATGATAAAACAGGCGGTTATGTAAATATCTCTTTTATTCCTCAGTCAGCCACTAATGAGGAAGATGAGGAAACACTTGATAAAACAGAATTGTATGTTTTGGCGACATTGCAAACAATTCAAAAAGTAACTGCTCAAGGATTTGAATACAAAGACATCGTTATTCTTACCCGAAAACGAGAACAAGGAATTGCTATAGCAAATTATTTAACGGAGCAAAATATTCCTTTGTTGTCTTCAGAAACTTTGATGATTCAAAATGCCACCGAAGTCCGTTTTTTGATTCATTTGTTGAGATATTTAAATAATAGTAATGACTTAGAAGCCAAGGTGAATTTTTTGTATTTCATTGCCAAAAACAAACAAAATCTATTAGCTGTCCCTGATTGTATTGCGCAAGGAATGGCATTGTCAAACGAAGCTGATTTTGAGACTTGGTTGCAACAGCAATTTGGGGTGCAATTCTCATTTCAGGACATCCGAAAAAAAGCTTTGTATGAGGCGGTTGAGATTAGTATTGCTAAGTTTTTGACTGCAGAAAATAGCAATTCTTATGTGCAATATTTTTTAGATATTGTTTTAGAGCGAGACATTCGCAATCAAGCTGGAATAGCAGATTTTTTATTTTTTTGGGAGAAAAGTGGTTCCAAATTCAGTATTCCTTCTCCAGAAGGTAGCAATGCAGTTCGAATAATGACCATTCATAAATCCAAAGGATTGGAGTTTCCAGTAGTAATCATGCCTTTTGCAGAGGAAGATTATTCACGCAAACCCAAAGATAAATTATGGCTTGATGCTGAAAAGGAAGAACTTGGATTAGATAAAGTATTGATCGACAATAGTAGTGCCGTTGAGGGTTTCGGAGCAGAAGCATCAGAAGTTTACCATCAAAAAAAGCAAGAAGAATTGTTGGATAATATTAACGTTTTGTATGTAGCATTGACTAGGGCAGAGGAACAATTGTATATTATTTCTAATATGAACTTGTCCAGTAAAGGTGATGTTCCAAAGAACAATATGTGCACTTTCTTTATCCAATATCTAGAGAGTCAAAATCAATTTGATAGCGAAAAATTAACCTATGATTTTGGTCTAGCTACTAAGCTTTCAAAGTCAGTTAAGTACATTGATGCTACCAAGCCAATTCCTGTGATGGATGCTTTTTTAGATCCTAAAAATATAAAAATTGCTCAAAAAGAAGCCTTAATGTGGGGTACACAACAGCAAGAGGCCATTGCTTACGGAAACGTCGTACACGAAATCTTATCACTGGTAAAATATAAAACGGATATTACAAAGGCAATTGAGGTGGCTTTGGAGAATGGATGGATTCATTTCGAACAAACAGAAACGGTGACTCAAACGATTCAAGCCATTGTTTCACATCCTGAGTTGGTGGGCTATTTTGAGGAAGAAAATCAGGTTTTTAATGAGCAAGCCATTATTCAAAACGAAGGAACAACAATGAAACCAGATCGAATGGTTTTGAAAGACGCTAATGAAATGCTGTTGTTGGATTATAAAACAGGAGTTCATAATGTTAAATATCAGCAGCAATTGGAGAATTATCAAGAAGCTATTGAGAAAATGGGATATAAAGTAGTTAAAAAGGTATTGGTATATATCGGATTAGCAATCGATATAGTAAATTTGTCATAAAAACTAAATTTAGAATATAAAAAACACATACTATGTACGGTAAGATACAAGAATACTTGCAAAACGAATTGCAAACCATCGAAGCTAATGGCCTTTTTAAAAAAGAAAGAATCATAACTTCAGCTCAAGGGGCTGAAATTACAGTGAATGGTGAAACGGTACTTAATTTTTGTGCCAATAATTATTTGGGGCTTTCTTCGCATCCAGAAGTTATACAAGCCGCAAAAGACACCTTAGATTCTCACGGCTTCGGGATGTCATCCGTTCGTTTTATATGTGGGACACAGGATATTCACAAAACTTTAGAAAAAAAGATTGCAGATTTTTATGGTACAGAAGACACTATATTGTATGCAGCAGCTTTTGATGCTAACGGAGGTGTTTTTGAACCTTTATTAGGAGAGCAGGACTGTATCATTTCAGATAGTTTGAACCATGCTTCTATAATAGATGGAGTGCGTTTGTGTAAAGCGGCTCGTTATCGCTATGAAAATAGCAATATGGAAGATTTGGAGCAGCAACTAATCAAAGCGACAGAAGTAGGTACACGTTTTAAGTTAATTGTTACTGATGGTGTTTTCTCAATGGATGGACTTGTAGCGCCTTTAGATAAGATTTGCGACTTAGCGGATAAATACGATGCAATGGTGATGGTAGATGAATGTCACGCGGCAGGTTTTATTGGAGCCACAGGAAAAGGAACATTGGAAGCTAAAGGAGTAATGGGACGTGTTGATATAATTACAGGTACCCTTGGGAAAGCTTTAGGAGGGGCTATGGGTGGCTATACTACAGCCAAAAAAGAGATTATTGAAATTTTACGTCAACGTTCAAGACCTTATTTGTTTTCAAATTCATTGGCTCCAGCTATTGTTGGGGCATCAATTAAGGTATTCGAGTTGTTAGAAAAAGACACGTCTCTTAGAGACCAATTAGAGTGGAATACCAACTATTTCAAACAAGGGATGCTTAAAGCTGGTTTTGATATTATTGATGGAGATTCAGCTATTGTGCCTGTTATGTTATATGATGCTAAATTAGCTCAAACAATGGCCAACGAGTTGTTAAAAAATGGGGTGTATGTTATTGGTTTCTTTTTTCCAGTAGTTCCAAAAGAAAAAGCAAGAATCAGAGTTCAGTTGTCTGCCAGTCATACTAAAGCACATTTAGATAAGGCTTTAGCTGCGTTTGAAAAGGTAGGTAAATCGCTAGAAGTGATTTAATATAAGTGTTTTGACTTTTTTTTGTAGGTTTTTTTTATCTTTTAATTTTGTCACTAAAAAATAAGTTGCTACTTTTGTTTATAATTAACTAAATTTTAATAGAATCATTATGAAACATCTTAACAAACTTTTAGTTGCTGTATTGATGGCTGCGGGTTTATCGACCCAAGCTCAGGATAGTAACAATCCGTGGGCAATTACCATTGGTGTAAATGCTATTGACTCAAGGCCTAGTGTGAAACAAGATCACGTAAATTGGTTTCCACAACACTTTTCTCAGCCAGTTGCTGTAAAAGACAATTGGAACATTCTTCCATCAGTATCTTATATTAGCGTGTCTAGACACATTAATGGAGGATTCTCTTTTGGATTGTCTGGTTCTGTAAATAAGATTGATAAATTCGTTTCATTTGATCCTACAAATGCAGCTGCTGATAGTAGAGGAATGGTAGTTGTAAATCCTGGAGATTTGATGTACTACGGAATCGATGGTACTGTTAAATACAGTTTCATGGAAATGATCGGTACAAAATGGTTTGATCCAAGTTTACAAGCAGGTGGAGGATATACTTTCTTAGGAAAAGATAGTTTCGGAACTGTTAATGTAGGATTAGGATTGACTTTCTGGTTTACTGAAAATGTAGGTTTAGCATTGTCATCTACATACAAAAAATCTTTTGGAGATAGAAATGATGGTTTAAATCCTGAATCTCCATCTTTAGCTCAACACACTGCTGGTATCGTATTTAAATTTGGAGGTAAAGATACTGATGGTGACGGAATCTACGATAAAGATGACGCTTGTCCAGAAGTTGCTGGTTTAAAACAATTCAACGGTTGTCCTGATACTGACGGTGACGGAATCGTTGACGGAAGCGATGCTTGTCCAGATGTTGCTGGTTTAGCAGCTTTCAACGGATGTCCTGATACTGATGGAGACGGAATCGCTGACAAAGATGATTCTTGTCCAGATGTAGCTGGTCCTGCTTCAACTAAAGGTTGTCCTGATACTGACGGTGATGGTCTTGCTGATAAAGATGACAAATGTCCTAAAGAAGTTGGCCCAAGAGATAACAAAGGTTGTCCAGTTCCTGTAGTATTAGACGCTGATAAAGATGGTGTGCCAGATGGAGAAGATGCTTGTCCACTCGTAGCTGGTCCTGCTAGTAACAAAGGTTGTCCTGAAGTAACTGAAGAAGTAGTTAAACAGTTAAAAGTAGAAGCTAGATCTATTTTCTTCCTAAGTGGTAAATCTACTTTAGATACTGCTAAACCTGCAACTGCAACTAGTTTAGACGCTATTAAAGAAATTATGAAAAACTATCCATTTGCTAAATTTGAAGTTAATGGTCATACTGACAACGTTGGTAAGCCAGAATTGAACAAAAAACTTTCTTTAGCTAGAGCTAAAGCTGTAGTTGATGCATTAGTAGCAAGAGGTGTTAATGCAGACAACTTAACAGCTCAAGGATTTGGAGATACCAAACCAGTTGCTTCTAACAAAACTCCTAAAGGTAAAGCAGAAAACAGAAGAACTGAAATCATTTATGTTGGTTCAGGTAAGTAAACAAATAATATAAATAGTATTTTTTTAAAAGCCGTTCTTAACTGAACGGCTTTTTTTATATTTATAAAATGATAAATCACTCTTTTTTAGATCAAATTGCGACTCAATTAATCACTAATTATTCGGGAAATTTTTCGAATATTGTTGTGGTGCTACCTAATAAGAGAGCTAAAATTTTTTTAATAGAAGCCTTAAAGAAACAAATTACAGGAACTGTTTTTTGTCCAGAAATAACTAGTATTGAAGATTTTGTACAGGAGGTTTCTGGAATTCGCGCTATAGATTCTATAGCCTTGTTATTTGAATTTTATGAAGTGTATTTGTCAATCACTTCCAAACAAAACCAGCAATCCTTTGAATTATTTGCTAATTGGGCGAAAATGTTATTGCAGGATTTTAATGAAATCGATCGCTATTTGTTGGATCCTAATTACGTTTTGTCTTATTTAAAAGATATAGAAGACATTAAAAAATGGGGAATAGCTGTTGAAGACAAAACACAATTACTTGAAAATTATATTGATTTTTGGAAATTGCTACCTCATTATTACCAATCATTATATCACTATTTGTTAGAAAAAAAAATAGGGTATCAAGGTTTAATTTACAGAGAAGCGGTAAATAACTTGCCAGAATTTTCAAAAACGATTCGGAGTAAATATCATGTATTTGCTGGCTTTAACGCCTTAAATGCTGCAGAAGAAAAAATCATTCAGCATTTAATAGCTAATGATAATGCTACTATTTTTTGGGATGCTGATCAAACATTTTTGAATGATCCTTATCACGATGCTGGATTATTTCTTAGAAGATTTAAAGAAAGTTGGAAGCACTACAAATCCCACCCTTTTGAATGGATACAGGATGATTTCTCTAAGTCTAAAAACATTCATATAATTGGTACTCCAAAAACCATTGGGCAAGCCAAAATTGTAGGTAGTCTTATTGAAAAGACCATTTCAGAACAAGAAGCACAAAATCTCGATAAAGTAGCAGTAGTTTTAGGTGAGGAAAACCTTTTGATACCGTTGTTGTATTCTCTTCCTGCTTCCGTTGGTGCGTTAAATATTACTATGGGGTATTCTAGTAAAAATAACCCAGCGCAATTGTTAGTGGCGAAATTGTTTAAAATGCATACCAATGCTTTAAAAAGGAATCCTTCTCAATATGTGTTTTATTATAAAGATGTACTCGATATTCTTACGCATCCGTTAGTAGAATCTTTTGCTAATGCGAACCACTTGGTTCGGATTATAAAAGAGAATAATTACACTTTTATTACACTTAAGAAAATATTAGAACTCCAAAACCAAACGAATTCATTATTCGATTTGTTGTTTCAAAAATGGGACAGCGGTTCTATGGCAGTTTTAGATGTTATTTCTAGTTTGTTGTTGCTCTTACGCAACAATTTGAGTAACGATAATGAAGAAGAGAAATTAACCAAAGCTTTTGTGTTTTCAATCTTTACGGTGATTAACAAGTTGAAGAGTTATTATGCTCAACACTTGCATATTGATCAAATACCGACTCTTTTTGCCATTTACAAACAGATAATTGATTTGGCTGAGGTTTCCTTCGAAGGAGAGCCGTTGAATGGTTTACAAATTATGGGAGTTTTGGAAAGCAGGGTGTTGGATTTTGATACCGTCATAGTGACTTCAATGAATGAAGGAAAATTTCCTGCGGGTAAATCAATGAATTCTTTTATTCCTTATGATGTCAAGAGAGAATTAGGATTGCCCACTTTTAAAGAAAAAGATGCGATTTATACCTATCATTTTTATCATTTATTGCAACGTGCCAAAAATGTGTATTTGATTTACAATACCGAAAATGAAGGATTAGATGGTGGTGAAAAAAGTCGTTTCATCACACAACTCGAAGTGGAGCAACGTCCGAATCATACACTTACTCACGAAATTTATAATGCCACTGTTCCTGATTCGGCTTACTTGCCGATGAGTGTTGAAAAATCGCCATTGGTTATGGAGCGTTTGAAAGAGATTGCAGAGAAAGGATTTTCACCTTCGGCGTTGACTAGTTATATTCGTAATCCTATCGATTTTTATTTCAAGAAAATAGTGCGTATTCGCGATACAGAAGAAGTTGAAGAGAATATAGCTTTGAATACTTTAGGTACAATTATTCACAAAACTTTGGAGGAATTGTACACGCCTTTTATCGATAATTTTATTTCGGAACAAGATATCGAGCAGGCTATTCAAAAAATTGATTCCGAGGTGTTGAAACAATTTAAATTGGTGTATAAAGAAGGCGAAATTTCCAAAGGGCGAAATTTATTAGCTTTTGAAGTAGCGAAACGCAACGTCTTTAACTTCTTGAAATCCGAATTGCAATCCATAAAAGGCGGTGATGCTGTTAAAATTTTGGCTTTGGAAGCGACTTTTGAGCGTGCTTTGGAACATCCGAGTTTGCCTTTTCCAGTAAAAATTGCGGGGAACGTTGACCGAATTGAAATCCGAAACGGTACCATCCGAATTATTGATTATAAAACAGGTAAAGTTGAAAAAAGCAATGTTACCTTAAAAGCTTGGAATGGATTAGTGGATGACATTAAAAATGACAAAATCATTCAAATTTTGGCGTATGCCTTTATGTATGAAACCCTAGCGAAAGAACAACCGATGCAAGCGGGTATTATCTCCTTTAAAAATAGTAAAGCTGGATTTTTACCTTTTACTTTAAAAGAAGAAAAAGTAGAAGAATCTACTATCAATGCAGCTATTTTGACAGCTTACTTGGAGCAATTAGTTGGCTTGTTGCAAGAAATTTTAGATCCAGCAATTCCATTTAAGGAGAAAGTATAATTGGATATGAGTTGGGTAAAAATCATCACTATTTTTCAGTTTTTTAAATCTACAATTTTGCTTAATTGTACGGTTTGTTTATTGCCTTTATTGTTTGGAGGGACTGAGTTTTTTAATAGTTGTTTTTTGAGCATAGGTTTTTTTTGTAGTCTTTTGTTTAAAGAGATTAATCGTAAAAATGAGTATTTGTTTTACTATAATAATCAAATTTCTAAGTCTGTTTTGTTTTTGATTTCTTGGATGATGACCTTTGTATTGCTTGTATTACTGAATTTAGTGTATCATTTTATTATAAAATTTTAAGATGAAACACGTTTTAGAAATAGATAGTATCCAGAAGAAATTTGATTTAAAAACAATTCTTTCCGATGTTTATTTGAAATGTGAAACGGGAGAAATCGTAGGACTTTTAGGGAGAAATGGTTCTGGTAAATCCACTTTATTGCAGATTGTTTTTGGTGTTTTAAAAGCTGATTTTAAATTTATTCGAGTGGACGGTGTGGTAAAGTCCAAAACAAGTGAGTTGTTTAATGAAATAAGTTATTTATCACAAGATAATTTTCTGCCCAAAAATTTTAGTGTAGCCAAAGTAATAGATTTATCCATAAAGAAGGATAAAATCAATGACTTTTATAGTGATGAAACGATAACAACTCTAAAGAATAAAAGTATTGGTGAATTGTCTTCGGGAGAGTTAAGGTATTTAGAGATTAAGTTGGTGCTAAACAATCCTTCTAAGTTTGTTCTGCTTGATGAACCCTACAATGGATTGTCGCCCTTATTAATTGAAAAAATTAATGATTTAATTCTTAAAAGTTATGCTCAAAAAGGAATAATTATAACGGATCATAATTATGAAAGTATAATTGGTATATCCACACGATTGACCTTATTAAAAGAAGGTAAATTACACCACATCAAAAATAAAGGAGAGTTGGTTGAAAAAGGATATTTATCCCGATGAATATTTTAAATCTTCTTCAAAAACTGTACTAATTCTTTAGTCAAGTCGGATTCATTTTCGATGTGGCTCATATGCCCGTCTGGAAAAGTTACCAACTCAACGGTAGTTCCTTGAATTTGAGAGACGGTTTCTTCGTAGTTTAAAACGGGGTCTTTTTTTCCTAGAATTAGTACTTTAGGAAAAGCAGTAGTGTGGAGCAAGACTTCTCGGTCTTTGCGGATTTTCATCCCTTCGAGAGAGGCGACGATGCCTTGAAGGGGCGTTTGTAAAGCTTCTTTTTTTACTTTTTCGATGCGGTCGTTCAAACGGTCGCGGTTGTCTTCGCTGAATAAATTGGCGATAGAAAGACGAATAAAGGTTTCGTAATCTTTTTTTACTGCTATAATGGCGCGTTCTCGGTTGGTTTTGCGTTCGGGACTGTCTTCTTTGGCGGTGGAGTTGAGTAACACTAATCCTTTTACGCTTTCAGGATACAACTCGGCGAAGGCTAAAGCTACGTAACCGCCCATTGAATGCCCGATGAAAACCGCTTTTCGCAGACGCAAATTAGAAAGTACTTCGTGTACTGCATCGGCATTGTCTTCCATAGTTTGGATGTAACCCATAGGTTCGGTTTGGCCGTGGCCTAACAAATCGATGGTGATGACGCGGTATTTTTGACTCAAAACGGGTACTAAAGCATTCCACATCGATTGGTTTTCAAGGAAGCCATGCAATAAAACAATAGCGGTTCCTTTTCCCGTGTCGGTGAATGCGATAGTGGTGTTTTTGTAGTGAAGGGTTTTCAAAGTTTACGGATATAAATGAAGGTCAAAATTAAAGTTTAAAAATCAAAAACCCTATATTTGAGAAACGCATTTTTTTTTATGAGTAAAATTTTGATCATTGGTAACGGTTTTGACTTGTATAATGGATTGCCTACTAAGTATGGGCATTTTATGTCAGTTATGAAAACAATAGAAACTTCTAAATTTTCTTCAGAAGTTCAATTTGACAACTTATTTGGTTCATATTTCCAAAATAATTTTAAGGCAGATTTTGAATCAATTGAAAGGAGTTACAATATCGAATTAATTAAATTTAATTCAGATAGAATCAATGAGTTAAATGTTCTTTTGGAAAATAGTTTATGGTATAAATATTTCAAAAATGTTTTAGAAATTGATACTTGGATTGATTTTGAATGTGAAGTTGAAAACGTTTTAAAACAATTGTCAATATTGTTTGAGGCTGAAACTGAACAGTCAAAAAAAGTAAATTACTTTCGCGATATTTCAATTAATTATTCTGACTTTAATTTGTTTGAGATAATTGAACACCCAATAGATGATAAAGAATTGTTTAGTGTTTCAAAAAAATATATAAATGTAAGAAATGGTTCTATTGATGTAAAGAGAATACTTTCAGATTTGATTTTATCATTTGAAGAATTCATCATAATTTTTAACCGTTATCTTAAAGATGTTGTGATGAGTTTTTATGATGCTACAAATAGTAAAAGAAAACTTCCTTTTCATTTATTGGATCATATTTATACTTTTAATTATACTCCTTCTTTAGAGAGATTATTCAATATAGCCACCTCAAAAATTACTTATCTGCACGGTAAATTAGGAGATGACACTACTCAAAACCTTGTACTAGGAGTAAGCGACTTGCCAGAAAGGATGAAAAATAGTAGAATGTTTGATTTTACTAAATATTATCAAAAAGTAATTAAAAGTTCAAATTTAAAATTCATTGATTTATCAAAAGTTTCTAAAAGCCATTTTAGTGAAAAGGTTTTCTATATTATAGGGCATTCTTTAGATGAATCGGATAAGGAATATATATTTGATTTATTTGAGTATTTGAAACTTGATAAGCAACAATGGTCAAAGATTTGTGTTTTTTGTTATAATGAACAAGATGAAGAGAGTAAACTGAGAAATTTATTCAATATAATAGACAAGGATATTATTCTTGAAATGAATAAAACAGGTAGATTATATTTTAGTTCGCTGACAGATGATAATATATCTAAAGAATTTGAAAAAGAACTTAGAGTCAATAATTTTACTTTTTAAGGAAACAATTCTCATTCAGGAATTTTTGTTAAGTCGTTTTTTTTACACTTTTTAAATTCAAAATGTAACCTAAAAAAGCCAAATGTTATTTTTTAGCCCCGATAGTAGCGAAAATCCTCTAGTGCCGGGGTTCGGTACTAGAGATTGCAGCGGATAGCGGGACGGTGCATACAAAAAATTCCTGTGTTTACTGCTCCTAAAAAAAAATACCCCAAAATTTGTTGTTTTGGGGTAGGGTGTTTTTGAAACTTTTCTGTTGTTAAAAGCGGTTATCGCCGTCTAAAAGATTGCCGAGTCCGCCCAAAAGGCTGCCTTCTTCACGGCTACTTCCGCCAGCTCTTGGGGCTGAAGCAATGATACGGTCGGCCAATCTAGAGAACGGAAGCGACTGAATGTATACTGTTCCAGGGCCACGCAAAGTCGCGTAAAACAAGCCTTCGCCACCGAAAAGAGAGTTTTTGATGCCGCCAATGAACTCGATATCATAATCGACATCTTGAGTGAAACCTACGATACAGCCGGTGTCAACTTTTAGGATTTCGCCAGGTTGTAATTCTTTTTTGGCTAAAGTTCCGCCTGAATGTACAAAAGCCATACCATCGCCTTCTAGTTTTTGCATGATGAAACCTTCTCCACCAAAAAGTCCTGTGCCTAATTTTTTGGAGAATTCAATACCCACGGCTACGCCTTTGGCAGCGCAAAGGAAAGCGTTCTTTTGACAAATGAATTTTCCGCGAAATTGTCTCAAATCAATTGGAATGATTTTTCCGGGATAGGGCGAGGCAAAGGAGACTTTGCTTTTGTTGTAATTTTGATTGATAAAGGCCGTCATGAACAGACTTTCTCCTGTTAGAACTCTTTTTCCAGCGCTCAATAATTTACCGAACAAACCCGTTTGTTGTTGGGAACCGTCTCCGAAAATGGTTTCCATTTGGATGCCATTGTCCATCATCATAAAACTTCCCGCCTCGGCAATAACAATTTCTTGTGGGTCGAGTTCTATTTCTACATATTGCATTTCTTCGCCATAAATATGGTAGTCTATTTCGTGTGCTATCATGATTTTGTGTTTTAAGGTTTAAGAAATTAGTAAGTGGTTAAATGGAAATGTTACATTATTTAGGCATAAAAAAACGGCATCCAAAATAGATGCCGTTTGTTGTTTAGGTTTTTTGATGTACAATTTCGCTTCAATTTGCGAATTTGCGGTTGAACTTTATGCGTTCATTAAACTCTCAATTTCATCCGCTTCAATCGGAATGTTGCGCATTAAATTGAACGGTTCTCCTGATTTTTGAATTACCACATCGTCTTCAATTCGGATACCAAAACCTTCGGCAGGAATATAAATTCCAGGTTCTACGGTGAAAACCATATTGGCTTCCATTGGTTCGTGGAGCAATCCATAATCGTGCGTGTCGAGTCCCATATGGTGCGAAGTGCCGTGCATAAAATATTTTTTGTACGCAGGCCAATCAGGATTTTCGTTTTGAACGTCCGCTTTGTCAATCAGACCTAAACCTAATAATTCGGAAGTCATAATTTTACCAACTTCTACGTGGTATTGTTTCCAAAGTGTCCCTGTAGTAAGCATTTTGGTAGCTTCGTTTTTCACACGAAGTACTGCGTTGTACACGGCTTTTTGTCTTTCAGAATAGCGACCAGAAACTGGAATAGTACGGGTTAAATCGCTTGAATAATTGGCGTACTCTGCCGCTACATCAAGCAACAATAAATCGCCTGCTTTGCATTGTTGGTTGTTTTCGATGTAGTGCAATACATTGGCATTATTTCCAGATGCGATAATGGGCGTGTAGGCAAACCCTTTGGAGCGGTTGCGAACGAACTCGTGAATCAATTCGGCTTCTACTTCATATTCCATTACGTTGGGTTTCACAAACGAAAGCAAACGACGGAACCCTTTTTCGGTGATGTTACACGCTTGTTGGATCAAATCGATTTCTTCGGTTTCTTTTATAGAGCGAATGTGTTGTAAAATTGGGTTGCTTTTGGCTACGGTATGCGCTGGATATTGTGCTTTCCATTTTTTGATAAAACGGTCTTCACGGGTTTCGGTTTCTACTGCTGAACGATAGTGTTCGTTGGTGTTGATGTACATTACTTCGGCATACATCATAATTTCTTTCAAGGTTTTGTCAAAATCTTGTAGCCAGAAAACTGTTTTGATTCCTGATACCTGAAACGCACGTTCTTTGGTTAGTTTTTCGCCTTCCCAAATCGCAATGTGCTCATTGGTTTCTCTCAAGAAAAGGATTTCTTTCAAGTGTTCGTATGGCGCATCTGGGAATAACAACAAAATGCTTTCTTCTTGATCTACACCGGATAAATAGAAAATATCTCTATGTTGTGCAAAAGGTAAAGTGCTATCGGCAGAAACAGGATATATGTCGTTTGAATTAAAAACCGCAACGCTTTTCGGTTTCATTTGAGCAGTGAATTTTTCTCTGTTTTTTACAAAAAGCCCACTGTTTATTTGATGATATTTCATAACAACCAATTATTTATTAGTAATACTCAAAAATAGTAACTTTAGTAGAAACGGGTGTTAATTTGGGTATAAAATTTTTGAGTCTCTATTTTAATGCTTAATTTTCGTTCAAAATTGATGCAAATGAAAGTCGCAAGGCCTAAAATTAGTTCAAAGAGAGATTAATTTTTGTGCGACTTCCTTATTCCTCTAAAAACAAATAGTTTTTACATATGAAAAAAATTGCCTTCTTAATCAGTGCCTTGACCTTTAGTGTTTCCTGGGGCCAAAATGGTACTACTACCACAACGCCAACTTTGTTTCAAGAGTTGACTTTGCAAAATGTTGGACCCACAGTAATGAGTGGACGCGTAGTAGATGTAGCTGTAAATCCTGAGAATCCTATCGAATTTTATGTAGCTTATGCCTCAGGTGGGTTGTGGTATTCGAATACGAATGGTTTGCGAATGGAACCTGTTATGGATACAGCGCCTACACTAAATTGTGGTTCTGTCTTTGTGGACTGGAAATCAGGAATGATTCTGGTAGGTACAGGAGAAATCAATTCTTCGAGATCTTCTTATGCAGGGATAGGTTTGTTGCAATCATTTGACAAAGGAAAAACCTGGAAAAATATTGGATTGACCGACAGTCATCACATCAGTAAAATTTTGGTGAACCCAAAAAACAGCAATGAAATTGTTGTTGGAGTGGCGGGACATTTGTATACCAAAAACAAGGAAAGAGGTGTTTTTAAAACGACCGATGGTGGAAAATCGTGGCAACAAGTGTTGTTTGTAAATGATGAAACCGGAGTGATTGATATGGCTGTGGCCGAAAATAATTTTGAAGTACTATACGCCAGTGCCTGGCAGAAAGATAGAAAAGCACACAATTTCAATGGAAACGGAAAAGCTTCTGGTATTTATAAAAGCACTGATGCGGGATCGACTTGGCAGTTGATTTCTACTCCAGAAAGTGGCTTTCCTTCGGATGAATTCGTCGGGCGTATTGGATTATCAGCTTTTACTTCAGATAGTATTTATGCGGTGATGGACAATCAAAAAATGCGTCCATCGGCTAAAAAAGAAAAAGATCCCAACGATGAAGATCCAGAGGTAATTGGTGCCGAAGTTTTCAAATCCATCAACGGAGGGAAAACGTGGGTAAAAACCAATACGAGTTTTATTGACGATTTTTATTCAAGCTATGGGTATTATTTTGGCGATATCACGGTAGACCCAAAAAATCAAGAACGAATTTATATTACAGGGGTTCCGTTGTTGTTTTCTGATAATGGAGGTAAAACATTTCAATCTATTGATGGTGACAATGTGCACTCCGATCATCACGTAGTTTGGATCAATCCTAATAATCCGAATCATTTGGTTAACGGAAATGACGGTGGTTTGAATATTACCTATGATAATGGAAAATCGTGGCAGTTATGCAACAGTATTCCAGTGGGACAGTTTTATGCCGTGAATGTCGACGAACAAGAACCGTATAATATTTATGGTGGTTTGCAGGATAATGGCGTTTGGGTTGGTGCGAGTAATTACAATGCTTCTATTGGCTGGCAACAAGAAGGAAAATATCCTTATGCGAGATTAATGGGTGGCGATGGGATGCAAATCCAAATCGATAAGCGCAATCCAAATATCGTTTTTACAGGCTACCAATACGGAAGTTACTACCGCATCAATCGCGCGGATGAATCTAAAAGTAAATTCATCGCTCCAAAAGCCAAAAAAGGAGATAAACCTTATCGATACAATTGGCAATCGCCTATTTTATTGTCTTCTCACAATCAAGACATTTTGTATTTAGGGTCTAATTTTTTACACCGTTCTATGAATCAAGGTGATACTTGGACGGCTATTTCACTGGATTTGACTCAAGGAGGTAAACAGGGAAATGTGGCTTTTGGAACGTTGACCACCATCAGTGAAAGTCCTTTCGAGTTTGGAGTGTTGTATACGGGTAGCGATGATGGTTTAGTGCAATTCAGTAATAACGGTGGAGCGAATTGGAAAGTCATTTCTACTACTTTACCACAAAACCTTTGGGTAAGTAGAGTAGTGGCTTCTGCGCACAAAAAAGAGCGTGTTTATGTAACGCTCAATGGGTACCGAAATGACGATTTTACAAGTTATGTATATGTTTCAGAAGATGCAGGGCAAACTTGGAAAAGTATAGCGAACAATCTTCCTGCAAGTCCTGTAAATGTGATTTTAGAAGACAGTATTTTGGATAGTGTGTTGTATGTAGGAACTGATAATGGTTTGTACATTTCTGTAGATGGCGGAGCTTCTTGGCAAGATTTTTCAAACGGAATGCCTCCTGTAGCAGTGCACGATTTGGTGATTCAAAAGAAAGCCAAAGATTTAATTGTGGGCACACACGGTCGTTCTGTGTATAAAGTGAGTTTGAAACAAGTACAAGAATTGAAAAAGGAGGTTTTAGACAAAACTCTTTATGTGTATGAAGTCAAAAGCACAACCAAATCCGAAAGATGGGGTTCGAAACGTGGCGCTTGGGGTGACGAATTTATTCCAAAAAATGAGCTTTGGTTTTATTCAAATTCCGCTGGAAATGTAAGTGTTCAATTAGAAAATCTTTCCAAAGAAATCGTGTATACAACTACTGTTGCCGCTCAAAAAGGATTGAACAAAGTGGTTTATGATTTAGTCATCGACAAAGCTGCAGCCGACAAATGGATGGCAAAAGATAAAAAGCTAAAAATTACTCCTGCTAAAAACGGAAAGTATTATCTGCCTGCGGCCAAATATACTTGGAGTGTTGCTAAAGACAAAGATAAAGCGACAACACCTTTCGAAATTGTTGCGCCTAAATAAAGAGGTCTGTTTGAAAAATCAACCATAATTTCCGATGGTTTTACGTTGAAAGGTTATGATAACTAACTTGTTTTTGAACCATATAAGGCATTTAAGGTCATTGAAGTTAGGTAAAAAGTAGTAACTCTAATTTGTGTATACTTTTTATCCTTTTACTAAAACCAAAAGAGGGCTTTTGAGTCATATTTACAACTCTTATATGGCCTTAAATGCCTTATATGGTTAAAAATTTTGCGAACCTAGCGTAAACCTTTGCGAACCTTGCGGTTAAATTTCAACAAAGATTTTTCGCATTGACACGATTAAGAACAAAAACAAAAGGCACGATTCCAAGTTGGTTTCGTGCCTTTTTTTGGCAAACATCTTTAACAATTAAACTTCTAAAATATTTTTAAAATTGTGCCACTTCTGTTGAGTCTTTCATTGCTGTTGTAGAGGCTTTTCCAGTAGTAACCGTATTTTGAACAGCATCAAAATAGCTAGTCCCCACAAAACCTTGGTGTTTTACGGCTCTAAAACCGTGTTGTTGCAAAGCAAATTCTCTTTCTTGTAATTCAGAGTAGCCCGCCATACCTCTTTCTTTGTAAGCTTTAGATAATTCAAACATACTCGTGTTCAAAGCGTGGAATCCAGCCAAAGTAATGAATTGGAATTTATACCCCATAGCCGCCAAGTCTTCTCTAAAAGTTTCCATTTCAGCAACTGAAAGTTTCGCCGCCCAGTTGAACGAAGGCGAACAGTTGTAAGCTAACATTTTTCCTGGGTATTTCGCGTGAATCGCATCAGCAAATTGTTTTGCGTAAGCCAAATCAGGATTACTCGTTTCCATCCAAATCAAGTCCGCATACGGTGCATAACTCAGCCCACGGTCAATACCTTGCTCCACGCCACAGTTTACGTAAAAGAAGCCTTCGTCTGTTTTTTCTCCTGTGATGAATTTTGCATCCCTTGGGTCTATATCGCTAGTTAATAAGTTCGCCGCATCTGCATCCGTTCTTGCTACAATCAGGGTTGGCGTTCCCATCACGTCGGCAGCCAAACGTGCAGCGATTAATTTATTGATGGCTTCTTGCGTAGGAACCAAAACTTTTCCCCCCAAGTGTCCGCATTTTTTAGCAGAACTCAATTGGTCCTCAAAGTGTACACCCGCTGCTCCCGCTTCAATCATCGATTTCATCAATTCAAAAGCGTTCAAGTTTCCTCCAAAACCTGCTTCAGCATCGGCTACAATCGGAACCAAATAGTCTTTTTTATCTGCAGTTTTGTTCACCACTTGAATTTGGTCAGCGCGCAACAAAGCGTTGTTGATTCTTTTTACAACCAACGGAACACTGTTGGCAGGATACAACGATTGGTCAGGATACATTTCGCCCGCCACATTCGCATCGGCTGCTACTTGCCAGCCGCTTAAGTAAATCGCTTCTAGTCCAGCCTCCACTTCTTGAATGGCTTGATTACCGGTCAATGCGCCTAATCCGGCAACAAAATCCTGCGATTTCAATCTGTTCCAAAGTTTCGTAGCGCCCATTCTAGCGATACTGTGTTCAATTTGGTAGGAACCTTGCAATTGCACCACTTCTTCTGCGGTATAAGGACGTTCGATGCCTTCCCATCTTGGGTTCGTTAACCAATCAGTTACTAATTCTTGAATGCGTGTTTCGGTGGTTTTCATAATTTTTGATTTAAGTTTTTTGGTTTTTTATTTTGGTTTGTTTTGATTTCAATAATTGAAAAAGGTATTTTCAGGAGCGGCAATCAAAGGGCTTTTTCAGTGAATATGGGTCCCGCTCTCCGTTATATCTCTGTCCTCGCTCGTTCGCGAGTCCAGAGGATGCCACTGCTATCGGGGCTAAAAGCCAGCATAGTGAATTCTTGTTAGTAATAGCCAATCACGAAGTACTAGAAACGTACACCCAACGGCTAAGAACGATGCACTAAGTTCTAAGGACTATTGACTAATCACTAGAAACAAAAAGCTAACGACTAAGGACTATCCACTAATTACTAATGACTAATCACTAAGTACTACTCACTAAGTACTACTCACTACAAATACTTATACCCCGGTATCGTCAAGAACTCTACAAATTTTTTGTTCACTACCAGTTGGTCTAGTAATTTTTCTGCCAAGATGTAGTTTTCCTCCTCGTGTGCTTGGTCACCCACTTGCTTTCTGATTTTTTCATATTCTTCCAAAGCAATGCGGTGGTACAATTTGGTCGTTAATTTTTCTCCCGAATCCAACGTCACCTCATTTTGAAGCCATTGCCACAATTGCGACCTTGAGATTTCGGCAGTGGCAGCATCTTCCATCAAGTGGTGAATCGCTGCAGCGCCTTGTCCGTTTAGCCAAGAAGTGATGTACAGCACGGCCACATTTACGTTTTTGCGAATCCCTTCTTCGGTAATGGTACCCACTGGAATTTGCAACAAATCCGCTTCGGTAATGTGCAAATCCGCTCTCTTGATGTGAATATGATTTTTGGTCATCATATTTTCATTAAACACTTTCATCGCTATCGGAACCAAATCAGGATGCGCTACCCAAGTTCCGTCGTGTCCGTTTCTGGCTTCTCTTTCTTTGTCTGCAATCACTTTTTTGAAGGCAATTTCGTTGGCTTCAGGGTCATTCTTAATCGGAATTTGTGCTGCCATTCCGCCCATAGCGTGGATGTTGCGTTTATGACAACGCTGAATCACCAATTTAGAATACGCGTCCATAAAAGGCGATGTCATTGTTACTTGGTCGCGGTTCGGAACGATAAAGGCAGGATTATTTCTGAATTTTTTGATGTATGAAAAAATGTAATCCCAACGCCCGCAATTCAAGCCTACAATATGGTCTCTTAATTCGTAGATGATTTCGTCCAACTGAAAACTAGCGGTTATGGTCTCAATCAAAACCGTTGCTTTAAACGTACCGTGTTGTTCTCCAAGGTATTCTTGTGCAAATTCAAACACTTCGTTCCACCATCGGGCTTCCAAATAATGCTCTAGTTTGGGTAAGTAAAAATAAGGAGCCGAACCGTTTCTGGCCAATTGGTCGTGATTATGAAAAGCATACAGCCCAAAGTCAATCAAAGAGCCAGAAGCTTCTTCGTCTTCTATCAAGATGTGCTTTTCGTTCAAGTGCAATCCTCTTGGACGTACAATCAAAACGGCTGTTTTTTCTTTTAGTTCATATTTTTTATTCCGTAAAGGGTCGTCAAGTGTTATGGTTTTATTTACGGCATCTTTTAGGTTTCGTTGCCCTTCCATTATGTTGTCCCAAGTAGGCGAAGTGCTGTCTTCAAAATCGGCCATAAAAGTTTTGGCACCCGAGTTCAACGCGTTAATTACCATTTTTCTATCTACTGGTCCAGTGATTTCCACTCGTCTATCGATTAAATCTTTTGGGATAGGAGCCGCTTGCCAGTTGCTTTCTCTGATGCTTTTGGTCTCCAAAGGAAAGATGGGTAACACACCATTATCAAATTGGACTTGTTGTGCTTTACGGGCTTCTAAAAGTTCCAATCGTTTAGCATTGAAATTTTCGTGCAAAGCCGTCAAAAAATCGATGGCTTCCTCAGTTAAAATGTTCTCGTGTTGTGCAATTTCTTCATTCAAAAATTGCCATTTTTTTTCGGTGGTTTCGGTTAGTGTTTTCATATGTTGATATTTCATTTTTTATCGGTCATATGTAATTCGCATATTGTTTTTGGTGGTTATTAGCCATTTAGTGCTATGCTCATTTCATAACTAGTTCATTTTGATATTGCAATACTACAAAAAGTTTTTTACAAAACAAGCGAACGTTCGCAAAAAATCAAAAAAATGTTTTTTGCGTATTTTGGTTTTTTAATTTATCTTTGATTTTATGAACATAGAGAAAGATTATATTAAGTTGATTTTTGGGCTTAAACTCAAGCAGGCTCGAATGAATAAGGATTTGTCTTTATTCGGTTTGGCAAAGATTACGGAGTTGTCCAAATCGTATTTGAACGAAATCGAAAAAGGAAAAAAATATCCCAAAACGGATAAAATTATTCTGTTGGCCGAAAAACTAGAGGTTTCTTATGACCAAATGGTGTCTTTGAAACTCGATAATAATCTGGCTCCCATTGGCGAAATTTTAAAATCGGGAGTGTTGAAAGAAATTCCGTTGGAATTGTTTGGCATCCAAGAAGCCGATTTGATTGATATTATCGCCAATGCCCCCGCAAAAGTCACGGCCTTTATTAGTACGATTATCGAAATCGCACAACATTATAACCTTACACGTGAAAGTTTCTTTTTGGCGTCTTTGCGTTCTTATCAAGAAGCACACAATAACTATTTTGAAGATTTAGAAGAAAAGGTGTTGATGTTTTGCAAAGCCTTTCACGTAGATGTAACCACAAATATTTCTATCGAGGAGTTAAAGGCGATTCTAAAAGAGGAATACGGCTACATCATCAAAGAATTGGTGTTTTCTGAGCAAGAAGAAATGGGAGATTTACGCTCAATTTATGTGCCTACGAGCAAAACCTTATTGCTTTCGGACGAAATTGATGAAGGGCAAAAGGCTTTTGTGTTGGCCAAAGAAATCGCTTATAATTTTATGGAAATCAAAGAGCGTTTGTATACGTTCAGTTGGATTAAATTCGACAATTTTGACCAAGTCTTGAATAATTTTTATGCGTCTTATTTTGCGGGTGCATTATTGTTGCCGAGACAAAATCTGATTGATGAATTGAATTTGTTTTTGGCTAAAGAAAATCCAAAACCACAAGAGATGGTGCAATTGATGACGCAATTCAACGTCTCGCCAGAGTCCTTCTATCAGCGATTGACGAATATTTTACCAAAGGATTTCAATTTGAAAAACTTATTTTTCTTGCGTTTGTCTCACAAAATAGGCGCTGATACCTACCAAATCAAAAAGGAACTACATATTACCAATCAGCAAGAGCCACACGCCAACGAAATGAACGAGCACTACTGTCGCAGATGGGTGTCGATTAAAACTATTGAACAATTGTTAGAACAAGGCAAGACGCATTTTTTTGATGCGCAAGTATCGCGTTATGAAAACAGCAGCAATGAATATTTAGTATTTTCCTCGGCTACTCCCGATCCGTTTAAGAAAGATTGTTTGCGAAGTATTTCGGTGGGGATTTTAATCACGCCATCGGTAAAGAAAAAGTTCAAATTTTTAGAAGGCGATGTGGTGCCCAAGCAATTGGTAGGCGTAACCTGCGAAACTTGTGCGGTGAAAGATTGCCAAGAGCGCGCCTCCGAGCCCATTCATCTCAATCAAAAAATACGCAACGAAAACACCGAAGCCATCGTTCAGAAGTATATGGCGAAGTTTAGTTAAAGCTTAGTCTATCTGTTTGTTGTAAGTTGAATGGGCGTTTTATAAGACAGATTTCATTGATTATATTAGAAATCAATGAAATCTGTTTTTTATAATTTAGTTTCTACTCCACCCATTTGTAATAACGAGCGCCCAGTAAGTTGGGATTTTCGTTTTCAATACGATCCAAAATCCATTCGTTTTGTGGGGTGCGAATGGGTTGTTTTTGTTCTTTTTTGTGGAGTTTCTCGTAGGTTTCAAAATCAATAGCGACACTTTTTTCTAAAGTTTCAAATAGTGCTACAGGTTGTAATGCTTTTTTCCAATCCGCTTGAATCGTTCCCTCGAAAACTTTCGATTTTGAACCGCTTCCGTAGGCTAAAAAGCCCATTTTTTCGTTAGCAATTTCAGTATTGTTTTCTGAAAAATGTGCCAAAGTCGATAACAATCCCATGAAAATGGAACCAGTATATAAGTTTCCAATTAAAGAGGAAGCGATTTCTGCAGGCTGTAATTTTTGACTCACAAAATCTTGATAAGCGGGTGTCTTGCTGATTTCTTTGAGTTTGTTTTGGTATTCTTCTGGGGTTTCGTTTCCAGTAATAACTGCTTCGGTTGCATCTAAGGCATAAATTTCCGTCAACATACGTCGTCCTTGAAAGGCATACGGTAAATGCATCACAATGCTTTTCCAGTTGTTGTAAATCGTTTCAGAAGTGTTTTTTTCTTTTTTGAAAGCAAAGTAGGCGTCTTTGGTACGATCCATATAACATTGGTTCGAATATTGTCCGTCAAACACTGGTTGGTCTTTGTGAATTTCAATTTCACCTTCTAAGTTATCAAACCAAGCCTCGTTGTTGTTATTGCCTGTGATTTCTTGTTTTGAGATAGTTCTGTAAGGTTTAAAAAAGTCAAATACACCTTTCGTGCTTACACCCCAATGATTCTCAAAAGCAATAATTCTTGGATTAGCAGAGATGAGTATGGCTACAGCTCCTGCGCCTTGGGTATATTCTCCGGTGGAGTTTAGGTCGTATTTGGCAAAATCTGTAGTGATAACAATGGCTTTTTTGGTGGGATTTAATTTTATAAAATCCAAACAGTTTTGCATCGCATCCACTCCGCCAATGCAGGCAAAAGTAAAATCAACTGCATCGCAATGCGTTAAACAGTTTTCTCCAAATTTTTGTTCCATCAAGGCTACCAAAAACGAAGCGATGGGCTTGGAGCTGTCGATTGCGCTTTCGGTTCCAATGTAAATTCTAGAAATATCGTCTAAAGCTATATTTTGATCTTGGATGAGTTTTGTTAAAGCATTGGCTCCAAAAACTACAGTGTCTTGATGGGCATCGGCGAGTGTCATATTCGTCAATCCTAGTCCTTTTTGCAATTTTGCGGGTTCTATATTTCGAGCTTCGGCTAAGGTTTGTATGGGTAAGTGTATTTTGGCTACGTCAAAGGATAGGGCGTCAATTCCGATTTTCATGGTATAAATTTTTGAACTGCAAAGGTAAAATGACAGCGGGCAAATACAAGGTTTTTGGGGGATTATTGTGTTTTTGGATTGCATTTTTTTTGATTAAAAGCAAAACAAAAAGCTTTGTTAGCAAATCTGTAATTTTAGTTTCTTTTTGGTCGAAAATACTGTAGATATGGTAATTGTATTTTTTTTCTTTTTTTAAGTTTTGTTTAGACTATAACGTCATAAAACACCTGAAAAACAGTAGGATATTAAACACTTTAAAATCATTATAAATAATGCAAAAAAGGTTGTGGTTCATGAGTAATTCGCTTATTTTTGTGTGAAATTTTTAATAATCTATATAAAAAAATTATGGCACAAACTGCATTGTTAAAGTCTTCCATAGCCAGAAAAGTGGCGATGGCACTTTCGGGACTTTTCTTAATTACTTTCTTGTCATTGCATTTTTTCATTAATATGATATCGGTTTTTAGTGCGGATACTTTTAATGCAATGTCTCACTTTATGGGCTATAACCCAGTAATCCAATTTGTTATGCAACCTATTCTAATTGCTGGAGTGATTTTTCACTTTGTTATGGGGATAGTTTTAGAGCTACAAAATAAAAAAGCGCGACCTATAGGGTATGCTAAATATGATGGAGCAGCAAATGCTTCATGGGCGTCTAGAAACATGATTATTTCTGGATTGGTGGTTTTAGCATTTTTAGGATTGCACTTTTATGATTTTTGGGTTCACGAAATCACTTACAAATATGTAGAAGTAGGTGCAATTAACGAAACTCGTTATTTTGAAGAATTGGTTCATAAATTCGAGAGCCCAGTACGTACAGGTATTTACGTAGGTGCTTTTGTTTTGTTGGCCCTGCATTTGTGGCATGGTTTCAGTTCTTCTTTTCAATCAGTAGGATTCAATAATAAGTTTTCTTCTACTATTCAAAAATTAGGATATGCGTTCGCAATTGTGGTTCCTTTCGGATTCATTTTTATTGCTTTATTTCATCATTTTAATCATTAATATCAATCGATAATGAAATGAGCATAGTTGTTAATTGATTGGTTTAAATTAATAATGATTGCGAATTACATAAGACCGATAAAAAAATAAATGTCACATATGAAACTAGATTCTAAAATACCAGAAGGTCACATTTCTCAAAAATGGACGGATTATAAAGATCACTTAAAATTAGTTGCTCCCAACAATCGCCCTAAGATTGATATTATTGTTGTTGGAACAGGACTTGCAGGAGCTTCTGCTGCGGCTTCATTTGCAGAAATGGGGTACAATGTAAAAGCATTTTGTTATCAAGATTCTCCTCGTCGTGCACACTCTATTGCTGCACAAGGAGGAATTAATGCTGCCAAAAACTACCAAAATGACGGAGATAGTACATTCCGATTGTTTTACGATACCATTAAAGGAGGAGATTATAGAGCACGTGAAGCTAACGTTCACCGTTTAGCAGAAGTGTCAAGCAATATTATTGATCAATGTGTGGCTCAAGGAGTTCCTTTTGCACGTGATTATGGAGGATTGCTTGATAACCGTTCTTTTGGAGGAACTCAAGTACAACGTACGTTTTACGCAGCAGGACAAACTGGGCAACAATTGTTATTGGGCGCTTATTCGGCATTATCAAGACAAATTGGTTTAGGACGTGTTGACATGTACAACCGTCACGAAATGTTGGAATTAGTAAAAGTAAATGGTAAAGCTCGTGGAATTATAGCTAGAAATTTGGTTACAGGTGAGATCGAAAGACATTCTGCTCATGCGGTAATTATTGCAACTGGAGGATACGGAAATGTGTATTTCCTTTCTACCAATGCAATGGGGTCTAACGTAAGTGCAGGTTGGAAAGTACACAAACAAGGCGCCTTGTTTGCGAATCCTTGCTATGTACAAATTCACCCAACTTGTATTCCAGTACACGGAACTAATCAATCGAAATTAACGTTGATGTCTGAGTCATTAAGAAACTCAGGACGTATTTGGGTACCAAAGAAAAAAGAAGATGCTGAAGCGATTCGTGCAGGTAAAATGAAACCTACACAAATTGCCGAAGAAGATAGAGATTATTACTTAGAAAGAAAATACCCTGCATTTGGTAACTTAGTTCCTCGCGACGTAGCTTCTAGAGCAGCCAAAGAAGTTTGTGATGCTGGTCATGGAATTGAAGCTAATGATACTAATGAAGGGGTTTATTTGGATTTCTCTTCTGAAATTCAATCCAAAGGAAAGCAAGTAGCTTACGCCAAAGGAAATCACAATCCATCTCAAGAAGAAATTACTACCTTAGGGAAAAAATGGTTAGAGGAGAAATATGGTAACTTGTTTACTATGTATCAAAAAATCACCGACGAAAATCCATATGAAACGCCAATGAAGATTTATCCAGCGGTTCACTACACGATGGGTGGTGTATGGGTAGATTATAACTTACAATCTACTATCCCTGGTTGTTTCGTAGCTGGAGAGGCTAATTTCTCTGATCACGGAGCGAATCGTTTAGGAGCTTCTGCTTTGATGCAAGGTTTGGCAGATGGTTATTTTGTATTGCCTTACACGGTTTCGGATTATTTAGCTGATGATATTCGTACTGGAAAAATCTCTACTGATTTACCAGAATTCGTAGAAGCGGAGAAAAATGTAAAAGAAAGCATCGAAAAATTCTTAAGCAATAACGGAACAAAAACCGTAGACCACTTTCACAAACGTTTAGGCTTAATTATGTGGAATAAGGTTGGAATGGGACGTAACGAAAAAGGATTGCAAGAGGCTATTAAAGATCTAGCAACTTTAAAAGAAGAGTTCTACAAAGATGTTTTTGTACCTGGAAGTGCAGATGAATTGAATCCTGAGTTAGAAAAAGCATTACGTGTTGCTGATTTTATAGAATTAGGACAATTGATGGCAATTGATGCTTTACAACGTAAAGAATCTTGTGGAGGTCACTTCCGTGAGGAGTATCAAGATGCTGAAGGTGAAACTCTTCGTGATGACGAAAACTTTAAGTTTGTTGGCGCATGGGAATATATGGGCTATGACATTAATCAAGAGGTACTTCACAAAGAAGAATTGAAATACGAGTTTATTAAAATAGCAGCTAGAAATTACAAATAGAAAATCATGAGCGCAGCAAAAAATATCAATATAAACCTTAAAATTTGGCGTCAAAAGAATGCTAAATCAAAAGGAAGCATGGAAAGTTATAAATTAGATAACGTTTCTACTGCCAGTTCGTTTTTGGAAATGTTAGACCAATTAAACGAGCAATTAGTTAGCGAAAGAAAAGAACCTATTGCTTTTGACCATGACTGTCGTGAGGGAATTTGCGGAATGTGTTCTTTGTACATTAACGGACGTGCTCACGGACCAGATACAGGAATCACTACTTGTCAATTACACATGAGAATGTTCAACGATGGAGATACAATTTTCATTGAACCATGGAGAAGTGCTGCTTTTCCAGTGATCAAAGATTTAGTTGTAGATCGTTCTTCATTTGATAGAATACAACAAGCGGGAGGTTTCGTTTCTGTAAATACTTCTGGTAGAACAATGGATGCGAATGCTATTCCAATCCCAAAACACGATGCAGATAGAGCTTTTGAAGCAGCAGCTTGTATTGGTTGTGGAGCTTGTGTAGCTACTTGTAAAAATGGTTCAGCGATGTTGTTCGTTGGAGCCAAAGTTTCACAGTACGCACTTTTACCACAAGGAAAAGTAGAGGCTACAAATCGTGTATTGAATATGGTTCGTCAGATGGATGAAGAAGGATTCGGAAACTGTACCAACACTGGAGCTTGCGAAATAGAATGTCCAAAAGGAATTTCTTTAGAGAATATTGCTCGTATGAACAGAGAATATTTGACAGCAAGTTTGAAATAATTGCCTTAAGCAAATACAAAAAGTAAAAAACGCATCCAAATAAATGGATGCGTTTTTTTTGATATATAAACTTAAGCTTTAGTTAATATTGATAACGTTCCCTGTACAAAACAGTAATGAATTGTTAAATATTTGCAAATACTATGCACGCACAGCAATTGTATATTTGTTAAAATTATACAATTTTTGAATTATGAAATCCAATTTTAGCCGCCGTTCCTTTCTTAAAAACTCTTTGTTGTTTTCAGGAGGAGTTTTATTAGCTCCCAATTTTATTAGTTGTTCCAAAGATGATGAGCCAATCAATCAAGCACCGACTGATTTAAAACTATCTAATTTTAATGAGGGGGTGGCCAGTTTTGATCCAACAGCTACAAGTATTATTCTTTGGACTCGTTATGCTGCTTCCAAAAATGGTAGTGTAAATTTGTCTTGGGAAATAAGTGCTGATGCTAAATTTAGTCAAGTTTTGCGTCAAGGGAAAGTTGTAACCGATGAATCAAGAGATTTTACAATTGCTGTTGATGTCCAAGGATTACCTTCTAATAAAGCTTTTTATTATAGATTTTATAATGTAGCAACCAAGGAAGTTTCTGTAATTGGAGAGACTATTACTTTACCCTCTATTTCAGATAGTATATCTCAAGTAAAAATGGCGGTTTGTTCGTGTGCTAACTTTGCTGCAGGATTATTTACGGTTTATGAGGCCATGGCAAAATCTGATGTTGATGTAATCGTTCATTTAGGAGATTATATTTATGAATATGGTGCTGGTGAATACGGAACCAATGCCTATACAGCAAGTTTGGGAAGAACGCATGTTCCAGCTAATGAAATAGTTACGTTAGAAGATTATAGAGCTCGATATAAACAATATAGAAGAGATGAAAAATTAAAATTAGCACATCAAAAAAAGCCATTTATAGCAGTTTGGGATGATCATGAAATTACCAATGATACTTATAAAGATGGCGCAGAAAACCATCAGCCCAAAGAAGGCGATTTTTCAGTTAGAAAGTTAGCTGCATTAAAAGCGTATAGCGAATACATTCCTCTTAAAACCGGAAATGATAGTAGAATTTACAGAGATTTTCATTTTGGAAATTTACTGTCTTTGTATATGTTAGATACGCGAGTAATTGCTAGGGATAAACAATTAGAATATGCTACATACTTTTCTTCTAATGGTTCTTTTAATGCAACTGCATTCCAAGCAGATTTATTGAACCCTAACCGTCAGCTTTTAGGTTCCGAACAAATGAGTTGGTTGGGTTCAAAAATAGCTTCAAGTACCTCAACCTGGCAAGTACTTGGGCAACAGGTTTTGATGACCAAAATGATGCTACCCTCAGAGCTATTACTGTTAATGGCTCAAATTAATGGAGAAATAGATGCTTTAGGAAGTGCGCAACCAGCAACTTTACAGGCTTTTCAGACCTCGGTAAGTGGATTAGTTACCATAAAATCTAGAATATTAGCTAATGATCCTACGGTAACTGCTGCTGATAAATTAAGATTGTCTACTGTTTTGCCTTATAATTTGGATGCTTGGGATGGTTATCCGATAGAGAGAGAGAAATTGTATGCATTGTTGAATGGTAAAAAAGTAGTTACCCTAGCCGGAGATACACACAATGCTTGGCAAGGTGAATTAAAATCATCTTCTAATAAAGTGGTTGGTATTGAAATAGCTACTTCTTCTGTTTCTTCTCCGGGTTTAGAAACTTATTTAGGAATTGGTGGTACCCAGCTGGTACAATTTGAGCAAGCTTTGAATTTGTTGATTGATGATTTAGAATATTCTAATTTATCCAAAAGAGGATATTTAAAAGCTACTTTCTCAGCAACAGATGTAAAAGCCGAATGGTTTTTTGCAACTACTGTTTTTGAAGCTGGAGCTGCTGTAAACCTTGAAAAAACAATTACTAAGAGCTAATATTTTTTTAATATAGTGCAAAGCTAGGAACAATTTATAATGGAATTGTTCCTGGCTTTTGGTTTCTTCGATTTGTGTTTTAAAAGTCGTGTTTTTTACCTATTTAATCCTTTTTCAAAAGCAACTCGAACCAGACCAGCAGTGTTTTTTACCCCTAATTTTTGAATCAAATTACTTCGGTGGGACTCCACTGTTTTAGCACTTACAAAAAGTTTTGTTGCCATCTCTTCTGTAGTGAATTCTTGGATAATGAGATTTAAAATCTCTTTTTCTCTTGCGGTGAGTTTTGGGATAAAATAACTAGAGGTTTCTAAGCCTATCGAATCATTTAATAAAATTTCACTTATTCGTTTAGGGAGATATCTTTTACCATCCATCGCTTCTTTAATCGCTTCTATTACTTCTGTTTTACTGGTGTTTTTCAACAAATAACCGGAAGCACCATTTTTTAAAATCTGTTTGATAAGCAAACTGTCTTCAAAATTTGTGAGGGCTATAATTTTTAGATTTGGATGTTTTGTTAATAGCTCTTTGCAGGCATTGATTCCATTTCCGTCAGGAAGATTTATGTCTAAAAGTAAAACAGCAATGGAGTCGTCTAGTTGCTCAAAGGTATCTTTTAGGTTTTCAAAAGATTGTACAATTTCAACTTCTTTATTGGATTTTAGCATTGTTTTGATGCCTTCGATTACAATCGTGTGGTCGTCTGTGATGGCTACTGGGATCATTTCGTTTTGTTTAAGTCGATTGAAAGCGTATAGGAAGTTCCTAAATTCGAACTGTTACTGTCTAATTGTGCATTCAAAAAGGCAACTCTAGTTTTGATGTTTTTATGGCCAATTCCTTCTGTAATTGAACTTTTGTCAAAACCAATACCGTTATCTTCAACGGTGATAAAAAGTTCCTCTTCTCTATAATTGAATTGGATCATCGCTTCAGTTGCTTTGGAATGTTTTAAAATATTAGTAACCAATTCTTGAATAATCCTGTAAATAACAGTTTCTGATTTCTTTGAGAGTTCGATGTAGTTTCCAAAACACTGAAAATCTATTTTGAAAGTATCAGAAGTATTTATTTTTATACAATATTCCCTAGCAGTTTCGATTAACCCATAATCTAAAATGGATGAAGGCATCAAATTATGTGAAATGCTTCTTACATGTGCACACGATTCGTCAACCATATCTATGATTTTGGTTAGATTTTCAGAGTCAGTAGTACTTAAATTCGATTCTTCAAGTGTTGATAATCTATATTTAATTGCTGATAAATCACCATTTAAACCATCGTGCAATTCTTGTGCAATTCTTCGTCTTTCCTTTTCTTCACCATCAATCAAGGCTTCTAATTTTGAAAGTTCTTGTTGTTGTTTTTCTAACAAAATAGCTGCTTTATTTTGTTGATTTTCTTCATTAACTAATTTTATTTTATAGGCTAAACCAAATGCAAAACAAAAATTTTCTATAATAATTCCAATTAAAAAAACCTTTATCCCACCAAGTTTCATATAAACAGACATATAGAAACTAACTAATGCAAAAAAAATATAAAAGAACAAACCTGTTAAAAAAAAATATTTGTGTTTTCCTGAGTGCTTTATCGCTTTTGGCACTAAATAGAGAAATAAAATTAAAACAGTAGGCAGATATAAAAATTGAAAAAAATTAAAAAAAATGTGGAAGGTCTTGAGTTTAAAAGAGACTAAAAAAATAATTGAAAAAAAAGCCCATAAAAAAGACAGAATTTTAATAACCTTTATTGATATGATATTGAATAGTCTATCCAAATCAAGAAAATATATTGAAAAAATAAAATAAAAATTATAAAATACTACTTGGACATACCAGTTTAGATGATTAAAAAAAAGATTTGCATCTGAAGAGTTGAAAACATTTTGCAAAACATCTAATAAATAATAATAAATAGGTTCTTTTTTTGTTAAAAGATAAAATAGAATTGTAATGTTGTAATAGGCATAATATTTAAAACTTTTTTCTTTCGTATATATATGTAAGCAAATACTTAGCACTAAAAAAAGCACTAAATAAGAGATTGCAATATTCCAAATAAAATCAGCCATAGTTAAATATAATAAAGGTATTTTCACTTTCAAAAGAAAACAAATACTAAGCTATTTTTTGTGTGTTAAAATAAAAAACATATAGTTTCTTGTAATGATTTAATCGAATAAATCGGAAAATAAGATTGAAATTTTTCCTTTCATTATTATTTGTATTTTTGAAAAACTTTAAAACTTTTAATTATGAAAACATTAGACCAATTTAAAAAATCTTCTGAAACTATTGTTTTAGAAAAAAAACAATTAAACAAAATTGTTGGAGGAACACAAGTTATGGATGAAACCGCAAAAAAATCTATTAATGCTATTCGTTAATTTCTAAATAAATCCCATTATCAATATGGTTTTTGGGTTTTTTGTTCCCCTTGCATTTTTAATTTCCCCCTTAAAATTATAAATATAAAGTAGTTGCAAATTACCATTAAAAAGTAATTTGCAACTATTTTAATTTTTGAACTAACAATTCAATAATTATTTTGCAGTAACCTCAATTGACCAATAGGTTTTAATATGGGAACTATTTTTATCTCCATTTTCAAAAAAATTCAATTCAAAAAAGGAATCATCACCTATTTTTAACTTTTTGGTTTCATTTGGAAGTAATGCATTTATTTGGTTGGCATATGCACTAAGATTAATTTCTCTTGGCCCTCCGTTGCATTCTTTGCAAACATATTTTGGGCTCATTAGGTCTTTGTCGTATAACTGTCCTTCCACGAAAATACTGCTTGCTAACATATCGTCATTAGTACAATTTGAAAGCAATACCTTTGATGAATTTATTTTAGTATCAGTTCCATTATATGCAGATGTTACTCCTTTTGCTGAATTGGTGTCATAGGTTTCTCCTTTTCTTTCCCAAAACGTATAATTCGTAATTTTTGTAACGCCATTGGTTTTGAAAGAATTTAATTTTAAATTCCCATATAAATCTTCGGTATTGTCATTGTCAACCACTTTTTTTGCGTTTAATTTTTCTAAAACAAGCTTTACATCATAAAGTCTATTAGCCAAGCTGATTCCACAATTTGTTGTAGCGTAACTCAAATCCGTATTGATCCATGTTGGTGTATGGTCTTTTACAAAACAAAGGGTATAGCTCAAAGGAGCTCCAATATTTGTTTTGCTAAATTTAAGGTCAAGTTTACTTTTCAAACTATTTAGTACGTCTTCCAGTCTTTGACCCAAATCAATAGGTGCACCACCATATTGAAAGGTCTTTACGGTTGTGGACCCTGAACTTAAAATACTTTCTGTACTACTATTTGTTTCATTTGATGTTCCGACACTCACACTCCCAGATACAGGAATCCCTGTTACTGAAGCTCCTAATTCTGATTTGGTCGATACTTTATCCATAACCGCATTCAAAATACTTTCTTTAGAATAATTAGATGTTACAACGATATAAAATTCCTGACCATAATCCACACTCTTTATGTAGACTAAATCTTCTTCTAATTCTGCGGGATTCACGCCAGGAAATACGCTAATGTCTTCTGAATCAATATAAGATATAGAGGAGGAATAAAATACTTGTTTGATTTTAATAATCACGCTGTTTTTTTCAAATGTCGAAGAATTATTTTGCGTTGTAGTATTTTGAACCGAAACGGAATTAGAAGCACTTACCGATACTGGAATATTGGGTAAAGGAACTTGTAATTTTGCCCCAACATCTACACTAGAAGCTGTATTTAGCAAACTGTTTAATTGTTTACTAGACTCTATTAGTGAAATTTCTGTGACGACATTGGCAGGAGTGATACCATTAATATACTTAGCCAACATATTTTTCCATTTGTTGCTGATGGTTCCATAATCAAATTGACTTATTGTTTCACTAGAATTACTTTCAATTATATCGGGGTCAAAGATGTCTGTATTTAAGTTCATTGCGCTCCTTTTTGTGAAACGTGTGTATGGAGTTGGAGCAAGATTTTTTAGTGTGCTAAATCGATATATAGCACCCGGATAAATAGACTGCGAATAGCCAGTAGGAGGAAAAAACAATCCTATTTCTTGCTGGGATGATTTGTAATTTACAGGCAAAGCATTGCAATTACCGTTTATTAGTTTAGGAGAGAATACCTGTTTTTTTTCTTCTGGAAATTTAGCAAAATTAGATAAATCAACTACTTCAGTCGAGTTATTAGATAAACTAATTGATTTGTTAATTAGCGGTTTTGCTAATTTGAATTTATTGAGTTGTTTTTTTTTAAAAGTTAAATATTTTTGATTTTTTGGTGATACTGGTTGAGCTATACAAATTGGAATTCCAATTATTGCAAATAAAATAGCGATTGAGAGTTGGTTTAAATTTTTCATAATGTTTTTTTTAAATTAATTTACGCGTTGGTATATTTTTGTACTTCCTCCTTTGAGTAAGAACCTGTTTTCGTCTGCTAGGAAAGGGATGCTGACTTCTTCATTGGTATTTAGGTCATAAAAAATCACATTCTTGCCCTCTGTATACCATCCTTCTTTGGTCACATTACCAGTGCCTCTGCTTTCTATAGTAACATCGCTTGAACCTCCTGCGCTACTTCCAGTCCAAGATAAACATTCGCCATTGGGTTTGAATTGTATAAAGTAATCTGTTGCTAAAGAAGCATAATTACTGCCATAGCCACCACTGCTTAGCACTTCGGTATGGCGCCAAGTACCAATAAGTCGTCTGTCTTTTGTTTTTGAATTGATTGAAGCATTTGGTTTGGAATTAGAGATTGGTGCATTTTCTGTGCTGGTTAAACTACCTTGTTTAGTCAAAAAAAGTGCAATAACTTGATTGTTTAATTCTGGAAAAGTGATGGAAAAATGAAGTACATTATCTTTTAATATTGCCGAAAAATCATAATGAATGTTTTTACTTTTATCCTTCAGTTTTCCTTTCATAGTATTACGATCACTTATGGCAATCATTTCATTTTTTACGCCATCCATATAAAAAAAGCCTCGTACAACATTTTGATTTTCTGTCATTTCTGCCGAGATGGTTGCGTTTTCATAGGAGGCTACATAGTTCCCAGTAAATAAACCGTTGGTTACCATTGTTTTTTTTGTCTGGGGAAGTGGTTTTGACTTCTTGTTTTGCGAATTTGTTTCATTGCACGCTGAGAAAAACAAGAGTACAACGCTGAGAAAAATGGGTTTTATATTTGTAGTTTTCATAAGTTACTATTTAATGTATTTACAGTTTTGTTATACTTTTAATTCACTACGAAAACATCAAAGGCTTCAGGATTTGTGCCAGGCAAGATTGTTGGTGTGTTATTCAAAAAGTATTTGTTTTTGCCTGTGATATGCACATCACCATTTTTAGAAATTGCCATAGCAGGATTGAAGATATTGCCATCAGCATCGGATGTTAAAACGGTTTCCTGACTATTTTTCCAGTACTTTAAAACTGATCTTCCATTTGTGCCAGGATTTCTTTCGATACCAATAATGTGAACATCATTTCCTATGACTTCCATACCAAAGGGTGAGGAAGAGGTAATTCCAGAAGTTAAATTTGTTTTTAGACCATTTTTCCAAAAGCCAATTTTACTGTTTTCATTATTAATGGCTAAATGTGCGGTAGCAAAAATGGTATTTGTTGTAGCTACTATTTTTCCTCGTCCAATACTAAAATCATTATGTATTCCAGATTCAAGAGTAGTAATGGTTCCATTTTTCCAAACTTTTAGTGTGTATGTATTTTCAGCGGTTAATTCGCGAAACAGAACGGTAACATCGTTTCCATCGACATCAATGCCATTTGCAAATGCTCTAAAATTAGGATTGGAAACAGTAGTTGCGGCTCCATTTTTCCAATATTTCACGACGTTTTTGGCTCCGTTATTTTCAGAGCCTGTAATATGGACATCTCCATTGCTGACTACCATATCGCTAACAAAGTTGTTGCTCAGTCCATTGGTAAGTATGGTCTCTACTCCGTTTTTCCAATATCTAAAAGAATTACCGATTCTGCCTAAAATATATACATTACCGTTTTCTACTATTAAATCTTCAGCAATGGCATTTTCTGCCACAACACTTGAGATTCCATTTTTCCATAGTAGAATAGCATCTGCTTCGTCAAAGTTTCCGTTTATGGCATAGACATCATTACCGCTTACCGCGATTTTAAAGCCAGTAGTATTAATGTTTGTATCTGAAGGTAAGATTGTTGGAACACCATTTTTCCAAATAGTTGGTATAGCTTTATTCGCACTATTTCGAGTAATGCCTACGATATAAACATCTGTTGATTTTGAATTCGAAGGAGTTGAATCCTCATCACTTGAGCAAGAGAATAGTGTAAAAGGTAAAGCTATTAGAATAAAGAACAATGTTTTAAAAGTTGTTTTCATTGTGTACGATTTTTAATGTTGATACTGTTTTGAAAAAGAGAATTAATAAATTCTGATTTACCATTGCAAGCTAGTTTTGTCTAATGATTTAATTATCAGGGTTTTTGTTAGTTTTTTTATCTAAGGGTTTTCCCTGATAATTGGACTGAACAAAAAATGTTTTGGGTGAGAGATAATGAGAAGTGTTTTTTTATCTTTGAATAAAACCCTAGCAATTGAAAATAGCCATCCTACAAACTGCTTTAGTCTGGGAAAATCCAGCAGCGAATCGAATTCATTTTGAAGAAAAAATCAATGCGATTGATGAACCAGTTGACCTAATTGTATTGCCTGAAATGTTTACTTCAGGTTTTACGATGCATCCTAATTTGGTAGCAGACCCTATGCAAGGTGAAACGATGGTGTGGTTGCAACAGTTGGCTAAAGAAAAAAATGCAGCCATCGCTGGGAGTTTGGTTATTACCGATAAAGGAAATTTCTATAACCGATTGGTATTTGTTTTTCCTTCTGGAGAAGTGCAATTTTATGACAAAAGGCACTTGTTTACCTTAGCAGGAGAGGATAAAAAGTATACTGCAGGCAAAGAAAAAGTAATCATAGATTATTTGGGTTGGAAAATTTGTCCACTGATTTGCTATGATTTGCGTTTTCCTGTTTTTGCACGAAATATTGAAGAGTACGATGTGTTACTTTATGTAGCGAACTGGCCCAATACTCGAATTAACGCTTGGGACGCCTTACTCAAAGCTCGGTCAATTGAAAATATGTGTTATACTATTGGGGTGAATAGAATAGGAGTAGATGTCAATTACCATATATACAACGGACACTCACAAGTGCAAGATTATTTGGGTCGGGATATTATAGCACCACAAGAATCTGATGGCGTTTTTATAGCTACTTTAGAAAAAAGTCCATTATTGGAAACCAGACAAAAACTAGGTTTCTTGAACGATAAAGATGATTTTGAAATCAAGTAAATTGATTATGAATTCGTTTTATTCAATCACACTGATTGCTTTTTCTGGGTTTTTACAGCGTATGGTTATCTTTTGAAAAGTCCATTCGTTTCCTTTTTTGTTGGCTGTAAAATCCATTTTTCCTTGGTTATGATTTCCTTTGATTCTAATAGTCGATTCAATAGAGGTATCGTTATTAGAATAAATAATATTGCCCTCCAAAATAGTTAATTTGTCGATGGCTTCAATAGTTCCGATTGTAGTTTTAACTTTCGAATTCGCATTGGCTATGGCAATTGCTTTTTCAAAAACTTTAGTATCAGAATAGGCTTTAATAAACTGAGGAGCTTCGTTATTTAAAACTGGAATAATGGTATAAAAAGTCAAAAATAGGATTGTAATTGTAGTTGGAATTAGCCATTTCCAATTTCGTTTCGTCCAAGAATCACTGTCAATTATATCATTGTTCATCGCTTCTATTTTTTCTTCTTCTTATCTTTATCCTCTTTCTTTTTAGGTTCAGGAGTGTAAGGAATACTTAGGTCAAAGGACTGTTCTACTTCCCAGTTGGCTCGAACATCTACTTCTTTGGAGAAATAGATAACTTCTTCAGACTGTCTTTTTTCTAAGAAATTACCCGAATCGTATTTTTGATTTTTATTGTCATCATAAATAGCTCTTAGGGTGTAATTCGCAGGTTCTAAAAATGTGAAGACAACTTTGTTTTTTTTCTCAGTAAATTCAGAGGCTAAAACTTCTCCTTTGGTATTGGTGAGTTCTATAATAATTGGGAATCGTTTCGCATTGTTCAAAACAACCGTTAAGTTTCCATAATCCGTTTCGCTTCGGGTGTTGAGTTTATAGGTTAACGTGTCATTCGATTTTTCAAAAAAGTCAGTCAAAGCACCAGGAAGCAATTTAAATTCATATTTTTCAGAAGGTACTTTTTTGAAATCAAAAACCAATTTTTGGTGAAAATCATCATATTGATGGGTAAATGCTACTGCTTTGGCAGCGCCATCGGTTAGTTTGATTTTGGCAGGATCAATTTTAATCAAAGGTGTAGAGGTTTCTAAAGTGAATTGATCTCTCAAATTCAAAATTCCAGTCTGAACAGCACTGATGCTCAGGGTATCTTTTTTTTGATTTTTGATTTTTACACTAAAATCATTCACATAACCTTCTTTCTTGATATTCATCAAAAGTGAATCTACTTTTATAGGTTTATACCAAACCTGAAGCGAGTCTTTTTTTGGAAATTGAGTAACAATACTTTCAATAGTTTGGGTATTGTTTTTCAAGATGATTTTAGGTTTTGACTTCGAAAAATCTTGTTTGCCATCATATGCCACTACCAGTCGGTTTCCTGAGGCTTGGTATGGTTTTAAAGCTTTAAAAGGAAGTACTTCTTTGAATAATTCAATTTCATACACCGTATCATTTGGGATGGTTACGAACTGTTTGTGAAACCCAATTTTGTCTGTTCTTGGATTGAATTTATTGTTGTTATTGCGGTCTTTCATGGCTACCAAAAGGTATTTTCCCGCTTTTAGGTTTTCTAAACGGAACGTCTTTAAACTATCCAACGTATTGGTAATGTATCTTGGAGGGTTAGTATATACCACCGAATCTTTGAATTTTTCATTCACTTCGTACAGCATCACAGAAACAAACGATTCTACTTCTTTCTCAAGAGCATCTTTCACCCTTCCGCCAAGCGCAAGCGAATCGATATAAGGTCCTGTAGAGAAAACATACTTGAATTGGTTCAAAGGATTGCCTTCGTTGTTGTCGGTAATACTTTGTCCAAAATTAAAACTATAGGTTGTATTGGGTTGTAAAGTATCTTTGATTTGAATAGTGAGGTATTTCGTTACAGTAGACGGAATAATCAATGGCTCATTTTTCATTGGTGGCGAAACGATGAGTTGTTTTTCTACTCCTTTTAGTTTTACATATTCATCAAAAGTGAGTTTGATTTGATTGCCTTTAAAATTGGTACTAAAATTTTCTGGGAAACTAATCTTAAGTGTTGGGGCTATGGTATCTTTCAAACCGCCTGTGATACTTCCTTTTTTGGCACAGCCAATACAAACGAAAAGAAGAAGGAACAAAATAGAGCGGTAGTTGGTTTGCGACATATCAGTTTAACATTAGAAAGTACAAAATAACAATTATATTTACTGTAATCGAAATTATTTAGCGATTTATTGGCATTTCTCTTGTAGTAAAATTTAGGTTTTTTATGTTTTACTTATTGCTTATTCTTACATTTGTTGTGACTTTTAATAGCTGTTTCTTTTGAAAAATAGATTGGGTTTTGCGCTTCTATTGCTTTTGCTTTTGGCCTGCCAACCAAGCAAAAAACCAGTTATATCCTTTTATTATTGGAAAACAGTTTTTGATTTAACCCCAAAAGAACAAACAGTATTGACTCAGAACAACGTCCAAAAACTTTATGTGCGTTATTTTGATCTTACTATAGATAACATTTCTCATGATGTTTATCCCGCAAGTCCAATTCATTTTACAACATCTATTCAGCAATTTACCGTAGTTCCTGTGGTGTATATTAAGAACCAGATTTTTTTAGACACTACAGTTGGGATACAAGAATTAGCGCAAAAAACTGTGAATTTAATCACAAGAATTAATACGTCTAATGGGATAAGTTGTCAAGAGATTCACCTCGATTGCGATTGGACATTGAGTACCAAAGAACGCTACTTGGAGTTTGTTGAGGTTTTTAAAAGAATTTCACAAAAAAGAATTTCAGCAACCATCCGATTGCATCAAGTAAAATATTTCAAAAAAACTAAAATTCCTAATGTAGATTCGGGGGTTTTGATGTATTACAATATGGGCAAAATTGCTCCTGATTCGCTCAATTCTATTTATGATCGAAAAATAGCCGAGAAGTATTTGGAAAGTTTAAAGAAGTATCCGCTGCAACTCAATTTTGCATTACCTATTTATTCTTGGTTTATTCATATTCAAAACCAAAAAGTAATTGGGGTGCGGACTAAAATTAGCGTGGCTGATTTAGTAAAGGATAAAAATTTTAAACGAGAAGATGAAAAACATTTTAGAGTGATACAATCTAATTACAAAAATGGAGTTTTTTATCAAGAAAATGATGTCTTGAAATTAGAAGCGATTGCTGCTTCGGATTTGTTAGAAATGGCCTCAGATTTGAAAGAAAACACCAAAGAGTCTCCTAACGAAATACTATTTTACGACTTAGATCAATTCAATTTTAATAGCTATGAAAAATCAATTTTTGAGCAAGTTATTGCTGTTTTTTAGTGCCATTTTTCTCATGGTGTATGGTATAATTTACGCCTGTGCTGATGGCGATTATGGCGATTTTTCATTTGATTCTAATTTTACTCCCGAAACCTTTGTTGATGCTTCCTACGAACCGCTGTTTTTATCTGGGGATGTTTTTTATTCTATTCGCTTTGAAGATAATTATAACACTAGGTTCAACGAATCGATCAGAACCGATTGGGAAACGTATCTAAAAGGGAAAGCGGATTCGGCCACGGTTCATTACTTTTTGTTTGATAGTAGTGCTGTAGCGGTTCAAGATATTTATGCTTTTTATAAAACCAAAAAAAGCACTAAAAACGTTGTGAAATGGGAATCCAAATTAAAGTTAAAAGACTCAAAAATTAAAAACTTTATCGACTTTTTGTTTCTCGCAAAACAAGTAGAAACGGTTTCCGTAAATGCTGATTATTGGAGCTATGATCCTGTTGCTGTTAAAACGTTTGAAGATGTAGGAACGGTAAAAGCAATCGAAAATAATTATAAAAATTCTAAAGATGCTTTTCTTAAAAACAGGTATTGGTTTCAAACGATGAAGGCTTATTTTTATAGTGATGATCGTAAACAAGCTTTTGATTTTTTTCAAAAAACAGAAGCAACTGTTCCTAAAAATGTATTGTATTACCGTGCACTTTCTTACTTGGCTGGATTTTATTATAAAGAAAAAGAATATGCCAAGTCTAATTATTTCTATGCGATAGTTTTTGATAAGTGCCCAGAAATGAGAGTTGTTTCAGCTTATAATTTTCATCCCCAAGAGGAAAAAGATTGGAACGCTTCTTTGGCTATGGCCAAAGATAATAAGGAGAAAGCAGCGCTTTGGGCGATTCAAGGATATTACAAAGACGAGGTTCGTGCTATGGAGAAAATTTTTGAATTGGATCCAAAATCTACGCATTTGGATTACCTCTTGACGCGTTTGATTAATAAAACCGAGCAAAATATAAATCATTCTTTCTCTAAAACAGATGAAAGTAATGATGTGAAAAAACAAACCGTTTCTGAAAACAAATCCGATAATAAAAAGAAGATTGACACCAAAGTTTTAGGTTTAGTGACCAAAATCTCGGCGGCTGGAACCACGGCTCAACCGTATTTATGGGACATGGCTTTGGGGTACTTGTATACCTTAAGAGAAGATTTCTCTAAAGCAGAGGCTTTTTACACGAAAGTGGAACAAAAAATGCCTCCGAAAAAACTAGCCAATTATCAGCTGTGTTTGCTTCGTTTTGTGAATAATTTGAGTAAAATAGAAAAGTTAACTGCTCAAAATGAAAAAACGATTATCAAAGATTTAAAATGGTTATACCACGAACTGCCCAAAGAAAAAGGAATTCCAGAATTCAGATACCAAAATGCTACCAATTGGAGTAAAAAATATTTAGCAGCGCTATACAGAGCTAGCGGGAACAGAGTGATGGCTGAATTGTTTGATGATGCCAATAATTACTGGTGGTATGGAAATAATTTTTATGATGCCACTGCCGATTTGCAAGCCATGAAAGCCTTTTTGATCAAAACAAACAAAACCGAGTTAGAACAAGTAGGACAAAGTGTGTATGGCGTAAAATTGGCCGAGATAAATAATTTTCAAGCGGTCAAAGCCACTTTCAAAAATGATATTCCTGCAGCTATCGAGTTCATTAAGCAATCCGATTCGCTTCAAAATACCGTTTTTTATGGGAATCCTTTTAATGGAGGCGTCAAAGATTGTCACGATTGTGATCATGTGGCGTATCAAAAAAAGAAATATTCGCAATTAGATTTTCTCACCACTATCAAAACGATGCAGGATAAGGTTGTGGCTAAGGAAGAGGTGTATACCAATAGTTTGTTGTTAGGCAATGCCTTTTATAACATCACTCATTTTGGGAATGCTCGAATTTTTTATGAGTCCAAAATTGCGGGATATGGTTCTAGTCCCTATAGTTTTAGAGAGCCAATCAAAAAAATGATTACGGATTGTAGCCTAGCCAAAATGTATTATCAAAAAGCGTTTGAGGCAGCAAAAAATAAAGAGCAGAAAGCCAAATGCTTATACATGATGGCCAAATGTGAGCGAAACGAATACTACAACAAGAAGTATAGCGCGATTGCGAATGTTTGGGAGATTCCAGAAGAAGAAGTAAATTTTATCGCGTTTGATGGTTTTGTAAAATTGAAAACAACTTATTCAGACACTAAATACTATCAAGAGGTGATTGGAGAATGCGGATATTTCAGAACGTATGTCAATCAATAGTTGATATATTTGCTGTTTTAAAAGTGAAACAAATGAATAAAATAGAACACATAGGAATTGCAGTCAAAGATTTACAAGCATCCAATTTACTTTTCGAAAAATTATTCGGTGCTCCCGCTTACAAAGAAGAAGAAGTAGCTTCTGAAGGAGTGAAAACCTCTTTTTTTCAAAATGGGCCTAATAAAATAGAATTATTAGAAGCTACTAATCCTGAAAGTCCAATTGCTAAATTCATTGAAAAAAAAGGAGAAGGCATTCATCACATAGCCTTTGATGTGACTGATATTGTAGCCGAAATAGCTAGATTAGAAAAAGAAGGATTTGTGGTGCTTAATTCAGTGCCAAAGAAAGGTGCTGACAATAAATGGGTTGCTTTTTTACATCCTAAATCTACCAATGGGGTTTTGATTGAGTTGTGTCAGGAAATTATATAGTTTTTTTAATACTTTATAATGCTTCATTTTCAGTAGATTCCATTCAGAAGGCTACTATTTAATGATAAAATTCAAAATCCACGATCAAAATATTTGGTCTGAACAAAAAATAGTAGTAATATTGCAAACTCTAAACCGGTCCTATAGCTCAGCTGGTTAGAGCACCTGACTCATAATCAGGTGGTCCCTGGTTCGAGCCCAGGTGGGACCACGCTTTAAGTTGAAAAGCCTTATAAACATTGTGTTTGTAGGGCTTTTTTGTTTATAGGGGGTGAATGAGGGGGCGATTTGGGATCAAGTTCAAAAGTTGGGGATTATGCAAAAAGATTGGATAATCTGAATAAGAAGAAATCTATTTTTCTTACCCCTCTAAACTGACTTCTAAAGGTTTTTATTTTTGCATTAAAGATTCTGCAGCTGCATTTGTACTTTTATTCTCAAAGTAGTTTAGTGTTGATAATTAGTTGTTATTGTATTTAGAACAATGTTGAAGTTTTTAAATCCTGATTCTTCTACTTTTCTATACCAATGGGCTAATTTTAGCATTGCAATATTTTTATATGAAAATTTTCTTAGTAGGTATTCTTTAAATAATATTCACATTCTTAAGACATTTATGTTTAGTGGCGGAACCACAAGTAAGAAAACCCTTCTTGAAAACTTTCAGGAAGGGTTTTTTGATAAAAAAAAGCGATTTTAATTTTTTTATGAATTAAAATATTGGTTATTTTGCCGAACAAATAGAGCATTAGTTAGTTAATGTGTAGATAATTATGAAAAACAAATTAAAAAGAGTAGTGGGGTTATTGATGCTTCTGGTTAGCAGCACTTCATTGTATGCAGCGGGCCCGCCAAGTCCTAGAAGACCACCACCACCACCAAAATTACCTATTGATGACTATATTGGTATACTAGTTCTCCTTTCGATTCTTTATGGCTTTTATGTCGTTAACTATACCTTAAAAACAAAAACTCCAAGATAACTTGGAGTTTTTTGTTTTTAAGACCTTTTGATTTTTTTTAAACTTTTTTAGTTCAAAGAATGCAAGCGAGCAACATATTTTCCTATTACATCAAATTCAAGATTCACAATGGTGCCTATTTTGAAATTATGAAAATTAGTGTGTTCATAGGTGTAAGGAATGATGGCGACACTGAATTTGTTTTTGTCTGAATTGACTACGGTTAAACTTACACCGTTAACAGTTATAGAACCTTTTTCAATAGTGATATTACTGCGGTTAGGGTCGTATTCAAAAGTATAGTGCCAACTTCCATTGGTTTCATAGGCTTCGGTACAAGTGGCAGTTTGGTCTACGTGTCCCTGAACAATATGGCCGTCTAATCTATCACCCAATTTCATGGCTCTTTCTAGATTAATTTCATCATTTATATTCCAGCTACCAATATTAGTTTTGTTAATAGTTTCGGCGATGGCGGTAACCGTATATTGGGTTTTGTTTATAGCTACTACTGTAAGGCAAATGCCATTGTGAGCTACACTTTGGTCTATTTTTAGCTCGGGTGTAATGCTGGAGGAAAGTGTAAGGTGCAAGTTGTTTTGCTCTTTATTTATTTCTGTTACAATACCAAGGGTTTCTATAATTCCTGTAAACATTCTTATTTTATTTTACTAAATTTGCAGCTCAAAATTAGCAATAAAAAACGGGAGCTCATGAATAAAACAGCAGAAAATATAATAGTTGGAATTTCGATAGGAGATTTAAACGGTATTGGAAGCGAAGTAATCTTAAAAACTTTTGAGGATGCTAGAATGTTAGAGTTTTGTACTCCAGTGATTTTTGCTAATGTAAAAATTGTTTCTTTTTTGAAGAAGGGCTTTGGGTCTACTTCGAGCATTCATGGGATCGATAAATTGGATCAAATAGTTGTAGGTAAAATCAATGTCTATAATTTATGGAGAGAAGGAGTTGATTTGAATTTAGGAACCAACGATGATAAAGTTGGGGAATATGCCATCAAATCATTTGTGGCGGCTACTAAAGCTTTAAAAGAGGGAATTGTAGATGTTTTGGTTACAGCTCCCATCAATAAATACAATATTCAATCAGAAAGTTTTAAATTTCCAGGTCATACAGATTATTTAGCTCAAGAGTTAGAAGGCGATGCTTTAATGCTTATGGTGAGCGATAATTTACGTGTGGGTTTGCTTACGGATCATGTACCATTGAATGAAGTAGCAGGCCATTTGACTGAGGAATTGATCAAAAAGAAAATAGAGACCGTAAAGCAAACTTTAATCAGGGACTTTAGTGTCAATAAACCTAAAATTGCTGTGCTTGGCTTGAATCCACATTGTGGCGATGGCGGCGTGATTGGCACAGAAGACGACGCGGTGCTAAAACCAACCTTAAAAAAAATATTTGACAAAGGAACTCTGGTTTTTGGTCCTTTTCCTGCGGATAGTTTTTTTGGTAGCAATCATTACGAGAAATACGATGCCATTATTGCGACTTATCATGACCAAGGCTTAATCCCTTTTAAAACATTGTCTTTTGGTCGAGGAGTGAACTATACGGCAGGATTAAATAAAGTGAGAACCTCGCCAGACCATGGCACGGCTTACGATATTGCTGGAAAAAATCAAGCGGATTTTACCTCTTTCAAAGAAGCAGTTTATTTGGCTATAGATGTCTATAAATCAAGAATACAGTACCAAGAATTGAGCTCAAATCCACTAAAATCGAAAGAAAAACAGTTATAAACAAAAAAAGGTGAATAACATTATTAGATTTATAATAATTTTATATCTTTGCACCCCGATTCAGACAATTCAGAATAGGGAAAATTGTTGATGAAATGAACAAGAGAAAAGAATTCATAATTCCATTCGTGGGATTGAAGCTAGGGAAACATCAATTTGAATACCAAATCAATAATTCGTTCTTTGAGATCTTTGACTTTAGTGAGTTTGAAAAATCAGACATCAAAGTAAATGTAGTTTTAGAAAAAAAAGCGAATTTATTAGAATTAGATTTTAAACACAAAGGAACCGTTCAAGTACCTTGTGACCTTACAGGGGAAGAATTTGATTTACCTATAAAAGGTAAAATCAAATTAATTGTACGTTTCGGAGAAACGTTTAATAATGACAACGAAGAGTTATTAATTTTGCCATTTGGAGAATTCGAGGTAGACATTGCACAGTACATCTATGAAATGATTGTATTGTCAATTCCCTTAAAAAGAGTTCATCCGGGGGTAAAAGATGGTACATTGCAATCAGAAGCTTTAGAAAAGCTCAAGACAATGACTGTAAAGAAAGAAGTAAAAGAGAAGAATAAAAAGAATACACAACAAGAGAATCAAGAAAATATTGACCCTAGATGGGACAAATTAAAGCAACTATTAACGGATAAATAATATAGTAAAATGGCACATCCTAAAAGAAAAGTCTCGAAAACAAGAAGAGATAAGAGAAGAACACATTACAAAGCAACTGTAGCTCAGATCGCTACTTGTCCTATCACTGGAGAAGCACATTTATACCACAGAGCTTACTGGCATGAAGGTAAAATGTACTACAGAGGGCAAGTTGTTATAGATAAATCTGTAGCTGTTGCTTAATACGTTTTAGCAAAAAATAGTAGAACTCTCACTTTGTGGGAGTTTTTTTTATTGTTTATAATTTTCTCAAATAAGAAAAGCTAAAACAGTACTTTTAGAATAAATTTTGTAATTTTCAGGTCTTTTAAATTAAAAAATCAAGTAGCAATATTTGATAGTAATAGTCGTACACAATGAATGCAATTACCGCAGCAATTACCGCAGTAGGTGGGTATGTTCCTGACTTTGTGCTTTCTAATAAAGTATTGGAAACCATGGTTGATACTAATGATGAATGGATCACTACTCGTACAGGAATTAAAGAAAGAAGAATATTAAAGGAAGAAGGAAAAGGAACTTCATTTTTGGCTATAAAAGCCGCTCAAGATTTAATAGCAAAAGCCAATATCGATCCACTAGAAATTGATATGGTGATTATGGCAACAGCGACACCTGATATGCCCGTAGCTTCAACAGGAGTTTATGTGGCTACAGAGATAGGTGCAACCAATGCTTTTGCGTATGATTTACAAGCTGCTTGTTCTAGTTTTTTATACGGAATGTCTACAGCTGCAGCCTACATTCAATCAGGAAGATATAAAAAGGTATTATTAATAGGAGCAGATAAAATGTCTTCTATTATTGATTATACAGATAGAGCAACATGTATCATTTTTGGAGATGGTGCTGGAGCCGTTTTATTCGAGCCTAATTATGAAGGGTATGGTTTGAAAGATGAATATTTAAGAAGCGACGGCGTAGGTCGTGATTTCTTAAAAATTCCTGCAGGTGGTTCTATACTTAGAACATCGGCTCAAACGGTAGAAGAAAACATGCACAACATCATTCAAGACGGTAAAACAGTGTTTAAATATGCTGTAACCAATATGGCCGATGCAAGCGATTTGATTTTGCAAAGAAATAATTTAACTAATGAAAATGTTGATTGGTTAGTGCCTCATCAAGCGAATAGAAGAATTATTGATGCTACGGCGAATCGAATGAATCTTGAAGAAGAAAAAGTATTAGTAAACATTGAACGTTACGGAAATACTACATCAGCAACTTTGCCATTAGTACTTCATGATTTTGAAAAGAAACTTAAAAAAGGAGATAATATTATATTTGCTGCTTTCGGAGGAGGATTTACTTGGGGATCTATTTATTTAAAATGGGCCTACGACACAAAATAAATTAAAACTAAAAACAAACAATTATGGATTTAAAAGAAATTCAAAACCTAATCAAATTTGTAGCAAATTCTGGAGTTGCTGAGGTTAAATTAGAGATGGATGATGTGAAAATCACTATTAGAACAACTTTAGAAGGTAATGTAACAGAAACTACTTATGTGCAGCAATTACCAACTCAAGCAGCGATTCAACCAGCAGTTATACCACAAATTGCACCAGTTGTTGCTACACCAGAAGTAGCTGCCAAAGAAGAAAATTCAAACTATATCACTATCAAGTCTCCAATTATTGGAACTTTCTATAGAAAACCTGCTCCAGACAAACCTGTTTTTGCCGAAGTAGGAAGTACAATTGCTAAAGGTGATGTTCTTTGCGTAATTGAAGCAATGAAACTTTTCAACGAAATTGAATCGGAAGTTTCAGGAAAAATTGTAAAAATCTTAGTAGACGATATGTCTCCTGTAGAGTTTGACCAACCTTTATTTTTAGTAGATCCATCATAATTTTTAAAAATTCCAATAGACAAATCACAAAATCCAATACGTTGGAATTTGAAGATTGGAATTTGTAATTTTAAAAAAAACAAGATGTTTAAAAAAATATTAATAGCAAATAGAGGAGAGATTGCTCTTAGGGTTATTAGAACGTGTAGAGAAATGGGAATCAAAACAGTAGCGGTTTACTCTACTGCAGATGCTGAAAGTTTACACGTAAAATTTGCTGATGAAGCCGTTTGTATCGGGCCTCCACCAAGTAATTTGTCATACCTTAAAATGTCAAATATTATTGCTGCAGCAGAAATTACTAATGCCGATGCCATACATCCAGGATATGGTTTTCTTTCTGAAAACGCTAAGTTTTCAAAAATATGCCAAGAACACGGCATCAAATTTATTGGGGCTGCTCCTGAAATGATTGATCGTATGGGTGATAAAGCTTCAGCAAAATCAACCATGATCGAAGCAGGAGTACCTTGTGTACCAGGTTCTGTTGGAATTTTAGAATCTTACGAACAAGCCGCTGAATTGGCCAATCAATTTGGATATCCAGTTATGTTGAAAGCAACTGCTGGTGGTGGTGGAAAAGGGATGCGTGCCGTTTGGAAAGAAGAAGATTTATTAAAAGCTTGGGAAGGCGCACGACAAGAATCGGCAGCTGCTTTCGGTAATGACGGAATGTATTTAGAGAAATTAATCGAAGAGCCACGTCATATTGAAATTCAAGTAGTGGGAGATGCTTACGGTAAAGCTTGTCACCTTTCGGAAAGAGATTGTTCGGTACAACGTCGTCACCAAAAATTAACTGAAGAGACTCCATCTCCGTTTATGACTGATGAGTTGCGTGCTAAAATGGGTGAAGCTGCTGTAAAAGCTGCAGAATACATTAAATACGAAGGCGCTGGAACAGTTGAATTTTTAGTAGACAAACACCGTAATTTCTACTTTATGGAAATGAATACTCGTATCCAAGTAGAACACCCAATCACTGAACAAGTAGTAGATTATGACTTGATTCGTGAGCAAATATTAGTAGCGGCAGGAGTGCCAATTTCAGGAAAAAATTATTTTCCAAATTTACACGCTATCGAATGTCGTATCAATGCGGAAGATCCTTACAATGATTTCCGTCCTTCTCCAGGAAAAATCACCACCTTACATATGCCAGGCGGACACGGAGTTCGTTTAGATACTCACGTTTATTCTGGATATACTATTCCACCAAATTACGATTCGATGATTGCAAAGTTGATTACTACTGCGCAAACTCGTGAAGAAGCCATCAGCAAAATGCGTAGAGCTTTGGATGAATTCGTAATTGAAGGAATTAAAACTACTATTCCTTTTCACAGACAGTTAATGGATGATCCTCGTTATATAGCAGGAGATTACACTACTGCCTTTATGGATTCTTTTAAAATGAATGATCCAGAATAGATGGAAAAAAATTACTATAAAAAAACCTCGCAATTTGCGAGGTTTTTTTGTGGGTTACTATAAGGTTTCTTTCAACCATTTGTAGAATTCTCTTTGCCAAACTTGGGCATTTTGTGGTTTCAATACCCAGTGGTTTTCTTCAGGGAAGTACAAAAAGCGACTTTTGACACCTCTTAATTGTGCCGCTTGAAAGGCTTCTTGCGATTGGCCAATTGGTACTCTAAAATCAATACCTCCTTGTATAATCAAAATAGGGGTATTCCATTTGTCTACCAATGTTATTGGGTTAAAAGTAGTGTAGGCTTTTTGCGCCACTTTATTATCTTTTTCCCAATACGCTCCTCCAAAATCCCAGTTGTTAAAGAAGACTTCTTCGGTGGTGCCAAACATACTCTGCGTATTGAAAACACCATCATGAGCTATAAAAGTCTTGAAACGATTGTTGTGAATTCCAGCCAAATAAAACACAGAATAGCCACCGTAACTAGCGCCTACACAACCCAGACGTGATTTGTCTACATACGATTCTTTGGCTACGTCATCAATGGCTGATAAATAATCGTCCATCACTTGTCCTCCCCAATCTCCAGATATTTTTTCGTTCCATTCTTGTCCGTGGCCGTACATTCCTCTACGGTTTGGAGCTACCACTACATAGCCTTGAGCCGCCATCAGAGAGAAATTCCAACGGAAAGAATAGCTTTGTGTTAAGGGAGATTGTGGTCCACCTTGGCAGTATAATAACGTTGGATATTTTTTAGTTGCATCGAAATTTGGAGGTAAAATCACCCAAACCAACATTTTTTTGCCATCGGTTGTGGTAACATAGCGACGTTCGGTTTTGCTTAAAGTCAAAGTGTTGTACGTTGCTGTATTGACATTAGACAATTGTTTCCAAATGTTTTTCTTTAGATTATAAGAAAAAATTTCAGCAGCGTGATTCATATCGGTTCTAGTGACCAAGACTTGGTCGCCAGAAAAGCCAATAATATCACTTACATCAAAATCACCATTGGTAATTTGGCGTACCGTTACTGCAATTCTAGTCATTCCGGGGAAGTTCACTACAAACAATTGTTTGGTACCGTCTACGGCAGCTACAAAGTAGACATTTTTTCCGTCTGGACTCCACATAAATTGGTCTACACTTCCGTCCCAATTGGCGGTAAGATTCATTTTGAGGTCTTTGAAATCTACAATGATGTCGTTTTTATCGGCTTCATAGCCATCACGTTTCATTTGCAACCAAGTCAAGTGACCCGCTTGAGAGAATTGTGGTGCTGTGTCGTACCCTAAATTGCCTTCAGTTCGGTTGATGGTTTTGCCGGATTCGAGTTGGTATTCATAAATATCTGTATTCGTAGAAATGGCATATTGAGTGCCTGATTTTTTCTTGCATACGTACAAAATGCTTTTGCTGTCTGGTGACCAAATATAATCTTCGTCGCCACCAAAAGGTTTTTGTGGGCTATCGAAATTTTCTCCTTTTAGGATATCTATTCCAGTGGCACCTTCTTTATTTTCTTTGTAAAAAACGTGGTTGAATTTACCTTCATTCCAAGTGTCCCAATGGCGGTAATCGAGTCCGTTGTAGATTTGTACATTTGATTTTTCTAGTTCAGGATAGAAATCTTTTCCGTGTACTTTGTCGATTTTTACTTCTTCGTTATAAACAAGATATTTTCCGTCTGGCGAGGTGTTTTTGTCGTTTAGCAGACCTTTGGTGTCTTTAATTTCAGTGGCATTTCCGCCTTCGATGGAAAGTGAATACAACTTAGAGCTGGATTTGTTCTCGGCTACTGAGGGTGTACTAACTTTATAAATAACGTTTTTTCCGTCTTTTGAAAGGCCTAGAGGTGTTACGCGACCTAGTTTCCAGAGCAGCTCGGGAGTCAGTGTGTTTTGAGCCATTGTTGTCAAACTCATCAGGGATAGGGTTAATAAAAGAATCTTTTTCATTACTTTATTTTTTAATACCGTAAAAATAATCATTTAAATCGACTTGTTTTGGATTGCTGAGCGTTCGCTTTAAAAAAGAAGGTAGGTATGAATGACACTAATCGAAGTACATATAGTATTAATAGATTCGTGAAAATGTAACTATTCAGGTGTTTTTTTGGACATTAATTGCCTCCAACTTTAGTTGGAGGGGTGAAATTTGAAAATTTTAAAGGCTTTAGCCAAAATTAGGTGCTTTTATTTGGCAAAAGCCAATACAATTAATCCCTATAACTCCAGCTAAAGCTGGAGCCAATTGAAAGCAAGACAAGCTGAGTAGTTATTTGAAATTAAGAATAAAATCAAATTTGTATTTATTCGTGCATACGTGGCTAAAACTTTCAAAAGCAAATATCTTGTGGTGCACTTAGTTTTAGCCCAGATGGGAACGGCATCCTTTTCTATTTTTCTTTAAAATAGAAAAGATACAGTGGACAGCTGGAAATAGCTCCAAAAAATACCTATTTTTATAAAAATTTTCGAAATATGCATTTGAGTTATTGGGAAATAAAAAACTGGTTTACTGATGTAGATTATACGATTGTGGGCAGTGGGATTGTGGGTTTGCACGCTGCATTGCGATTGAGAGAGCGATTTCCTGCTGCCAAGATATTGGTGCTAGAGAAAGGAATGTTGCCGCAAGGTGCGAGTACAAAAAACGCTGGGTTTGCTTGTTTTGGAAGTCTTTCGGAGATTGTAGAAGATTTAAAAACACATACCGAAGAAGAGGTAATTGCTTTGGTGCAAAAGCGTTGGTCGGGTTTGCAATTGTTGCGCAAACGGATTCCTGATGCGGTTTTGGATTACAAGCCTTTTGGCGGCTATGAATTGTTTTTGGAAGACGAAGAAAGTTTGTATGTTGAGTGTGTCAATAAAATGGCGTTTGTCAATGAAATTCTGAATCCTATTTTTAGAGGTGGTGTTTTTACCAAGGAAGTGGACCGTTTTGGATTTAAAGGGACAAAAGAATACTTGATTTTTAATCCTTTTGAAGGACAAATTGATACCGGAAATATGATGCAAGAGTTGTTGCGTCAAGCCGTAGCGGCCAATATTTTGATTCTGAATCAGCAAACGGTTACGGGGTTTGAGGATAAGGGTTCAGGTGTTGAAGTAGCTTTGGGTGATTTTAGTTTTGCAACCCAAAAGTTATTGTTTGCGACCAACGGTTTTGCAGCAGAATTGACACAAGGTCAAGTAAAACCCGCACGAGCTCAGGTGCTGATTACAGAACCTATTCCGAATCTGGACATCAAAGGGACTTTTCATTTGGATCGCGGGTATTATTATTTTAGAAATATCGGTGACCGAATTTTATTAGGTGGAGGACGAAACTTAGCTTTTGAAGAAGAAACCACCACCGAAATGGGGCAAACCGAAATTATTCAAAAAAAATTGGAACAATTATTAAAAGAAGTAATTTTGCCAAATCAAGATATTGAAATTGCACACCGTTGGAGCGGTATTATGGGCATAGGCGCAAGCAAGAATCCCATAGTAACGAATCTGTCCCAAAATGTTTATTGTGGGGTTCGTATGGGCGGAATGGGTGTGGCAATTGGCAGTTTAATAGGAACCGAATTAGCAGATTTAGTATAATGGCAACCAAGATTACTTCAAAAAAAGCAACTCCAAAAAAACCGGTCAAGAAACAAGAATCTAGTTTTGGAAGTAAAGTGAAACGCTTTCTTTTCAAAGCCATGCTTTGGTTTTTTGGGCTTTCTATCTTTAGTGTGGTAGTGTTTAAATTCGTTCCCATTCCTTTTACACCGCTTATGGTGATTCGTTATTTTGAAAATGTAGCCGACGGAAAAGAGAATCATTTTAGTCACGACTGGGAACCCATCGAAAACATTTCTATGAATTTGCAAAAAGCCGTAATCGCTAGTGAAGATGGTACCTTTTTGATCCACAATGGATTTGATTTTTTGGCGATGCAAAAAGCCTATAAAAGCAACGAGAGAGGACGAAAAATAAAAGGCGGAAGCACCATTTCGCAGCAAACCGCCAAAAATGTCTTTTTATGGCAAGGTAGAAGTTACTTGCGCAAAGGATTAGAAGCTTATTTTACCGTACTAATCGAAATGATTTGGGGTAAAAAACGCATCATGGAAGTCTATTTGAACAGCATCGAAATGGGCGATGGAGTGTATGGAGCGCATGCAGCCACCCAATATTGGTACCGAAAAGACGCTTCGAGTTTGACCAAAATGCAAGCCGCAGGAATTGCTGCTATTTTACCCAACCCACGCAAATACAAAGCCACAAGTTCCTCTTCTTACATCAACAATCGAAAGGCCAAAATCGTTCGCGTAATGGCACATGTTGGCACTATAAACTACAAATGAGAACAGTAAAATTCTTGTTTTTGCTGCTGTTAGGGACTCATTTTTTGGGATCTGCTCAAACTTTCGATAGGAAGCAAGTGGGAGTAGAGCTCGACAATGATTTGTATGCTTCGGTAAAAAATGATCGCTATTATACTAATGGAATTACACTGTTTTATAGTTGTTTAAATGCTAAATCGTCGGTTAGTTTGCTCAAAAAAACCACCGAATTCCGATTAGCACAATACATTTACACTCCCAGGACTCGATTGGCCAACGCCATTAAAGTCAACGATCGCCCTTTTGCGGGTTATTTGTTTGGCGAAGCCAATCAAACGTTTTTTATGGCAAACAATCGCGTTTATCAAGGTGCGGTGCAAATAGGTTATGTAGGTCCCAATTCGTATGCTGAAGAAATGCAAAACGGGTTGCACGATGCTTTTTCGTTGCGCCATGTGGAAGGTTGGCAAAATCAAATCAAAAACACCTTCGCGCTGCAAACCCAATTTCGTTTTTCCCAAAAGCTTTTTCCAAGCGCAATCACACCTCATTTTGATGTTCATTTTCAAGGGCAAGCGACTTTAGGGACCGTGCAAACGGCTCTTAATTCAGGTTTTTTTGCTAGAATAGGTTTGAAAAATTTGCAGCCCATAGCCCATTCTAATTTTTATAGTGGCGGCGTTTTAGGCACTCCCAAAACAGAGGAGTTGTACTTTTTTATCCACCCCAGTTTGCAGTATCAAGCCTATGATGCAACGGTTCAAGGTAGCCTTTTTGGGACGCAAAGCCCCGTAGAATTAGACCTGATTCGTTGGCGCTGGCACACGGCCGTGGGCATCAAATACCGTTACAACCATTTCAATTGTCAGTACACTTTTTTTTACCGTTCCAAAGAGGTCAATCACCCCGTCAATACTTCTTATTATTATGGCTCAATTGGGCTTACTTACAGCTTTAGATAATTGGTCAGGAGCAACATCGTTTCCTTTTCATCATAACGCCTCGTCCTGCTCTACGCTATATCTTTGCTTTTTGAAAGAAAAAAGCAAAGGATGCCGCTGCGATCAGGGCTAGATAGTACTTTTAGTTTTTCAGAAGAAGGATGTCCAATATTGATGTGCTATCCAATACAGCTTTGGTTAGTTCACAAATCAAAAATCCACCAGTGTATAAGGCAAAATGGCTTTATAAATGGTGGAAATATAAGTTGTAGCTGAAAGAATTGGGTTAATCAATACGATTTACTTTTCCGTTGTGAATATCGTAAATCATTGAGACCACTTCAATTTTCTTTTGATTGATAAATTCATTCATCACAATTTTATTTGTCGAATGTTTGATGTTTGCCTTAATGCATTCTTCTATATTGTTTTTAGAAGGGTTCAAAATTTGTTTTTCCTCCTCTTCATTTTTGATGGTATTAATAATAGTTTCAATATGATCGTGTTTCATATTTGTTTTTTCTGAACCTATATTCTCAATATAAGCTTTTATAGCACCACATTCAGTATGTCCTAAAACAATGATAAGCTTGGTTTGTAAATGTTCAACAGCATATTCTACACTCCCCATAGCATAATCAGATATTAGGTTTCCTGCATTTCGAATCACAAATAAATCACCAATCCCTTGGTCAAAAATAATCTCAGGACTTACTCGGCTATCTGCGCAAGTAATCACTACGGCAAAGGGATGTTGTGAATTTTCAGTAGCTAAAATTGCTTTTTTATTTTGTCTGGGATGCAGCGTTTGATTATTTAAAAAACGTTGGTTACCTAATAAAAGTTTATCCATTTTGGAAATGGAAGTAGTAGTTTTTAACGTCTCATTACAACTTGTTGCCATAAAAAGCAGTAATAGACCGACTAGTATATTTTTCATTTGATATAAAATTTAATTACGCTTTAATTTACAAATTTTGATTGTGATTCGCTATTTTGTAAGTGCATAATTAAGTATGTAAAATTCTGTAAATTAAATAGTTGAAAAATATTTTTAACGCTTTTTTTTCGAAAACGATTCCGTATTCTGTAAAAAACGTCTAAATGGAAATGAGGACTTAATTTTTTTACTTGTTGCTGTGTCTTTTTGGTAATTGATAGTCGTTTCGAGTCCTTTTTTTATAGTAAAAAAGCAAGGGATGCCGCTGCGATTAGGGCTTGAGAGCGATTTTTAATTAGGAACCAATTCAAAAGTTTTTATTATAAAATTTTGTTTACTTGTATCTATTAAATCTTCTTAGAATTTTATAAAGTTGGAATTCTTATTTTGTGAGGTAAAAGATTTTTCTGATTTTTTTTAACTCGCGATTTATATTAAATTTTTCTCTTTCAAGCGCAACCTTTTCATTTTTCATAGACTACTATTTATAACCGTCTAAAAAAACAAAAATTATGAACTATTTAAAGGTTGTGTTTCCGTTCTTTTTTTTAATTATTACTTCTTGTCAAAATGAGCCAATAGACAATAATGCTGCTTTGGATCCAACTTCAGTTTTTCAATCTGGACTTGTATTTAAAAAAGTAATTGATATTCCAGACAATTACTTTGTTGATCAGATGCCTGGTTTTACAGCCCATCCCAAAGAAAATGTTTTGTATTTGAGTTGTAGGGATAAGTTTATTTCTAATACAGAAACCATTTATAAAATAAATGTATCCAATCAAAAACTTACTATAAAAAATAGTGCTGTTTCAGATTTTGCAACTAAGAGGAATCATATATTTGAGGATAAATTATATGTTTTAGGTGGAGAAAAATTCAATAGATATGGACTTGATTTAACAGAAGAAACAAAAGGGAGTCGTTATGGTTCATTTATCACACCCAAAATTTTCTCTCGCTTTGGGACATGTATTTCAGATAGTGATGTTTATATTATCGGGGGATTTTTAGGTGGTGAAACCACTTCTGAACCCAATTATGATAGAAAAATCTGGAAACTTAATTTGATAAAAAACACATTTGATTTTGTAGATAATATGCCAAAAAATAGAAATGGTGGAAGTTCAGAATATATTAAAGGTACTATTTATACCTTTTTTGGATATGAGAATGTTAAGAGTATGAATTCAAGTCCAGCTATAAAATTACTTAATGACATACAAGTTTATGATTTGAGTTCGAAATCTTTTCTAAGCATTCCATACGATCGTCAAGTAAGAGTGTCTTTTACAGCAAAGTATAATCATTATATTTTTGTTGCAGGGAATACTACAGCAGATTCTTATGAATCGCCTGTAAATGGTTCTTTTATGGGTTATTTCGATACAAAAACGAATAAAATGACAGAGATTAAAACGATAATTGAAGGGAATACTTATGATTTCTCATTTATTTGTGAAATAGAAATCATGAATGACAAAGTCTATGCTTTGGTAAGAAATTCTGAAAACAGTTTTTCAATTCAGGTTGCTAATTTGAAATAAGTCTACTCTGGATGGTATTTTTAAGAAAGCAAAGTAACAGCAGATAAACCTAATTAATGAATTAGTCAAAAACATCTTAAATTATTGGATTTAGAAAATTGCATAGAATCTTGTATCCGACAGAATAGAAAAGCTCAAGAACAGCTATATCAGTTGTACAAAAAAACGCTTTTTACTCTGAGTTTAAAATATTGTGCAAATGTTTCAGATGCTGAGGATAATTTGCATAATACTTTTATTGAAATTTTCACAAGTATTCATAAGTATGATAAGAGAGGCTCGTTTGAAGGTTGGATCAAACGAATAACTATCAATAAAGCAATTGATAGTTATAAGAAAAAGCTATTTGATGTTCCTGTGCCAGAATATGGTTTATGTGATACTACTCTAGAAGAAGATGAATTAGATATTTCTGCAGATTATCTTTTAACTATTATACAAGAATTGCCACATCAGTATCGTCTAGTTTTTAACTTATATGAATTAGATGACTATTCTCACCAAGAAATTGCAGAAATGCTTTCGATTTCTGTAAATACCTCAAAATCGAATTTACATCGAGCAAAATTAATTTTGAAACAAAAGATTAAGGAAAAACAAAAAAATATAATTTCAATTCACTGTAATGGAAAATAGAAAAGATATTGGATTAACAGTTCGAGAAAAACTTGAAAATCTTAACGAAGCTCCTAGTGACAGCGTTTGGTTGGCTATTGATAAAGAGTTGACGCACAGAAAAAAAAGAAAAAGGAAGTTTCTTTATTTTCTTTTGACATCTGTTTTGGGGTTATTGACATCTACTGTGTATCTTAATAAAGAGAAATTTTATGATTTAAATCCTCAACAAACTCAGAAAAAAAACATTGTTAATTCACAACTAAGAAAAACTAGTACAGTAAGGAATTCTGAGCAAAGATTTCAAGATGATAAGAGAAGAAGTCAAATGGAATTGCCAAAAAAAATAAGTACTATAAATAAAAAGTTGACACATAAATCTATTCGTTTAGTTTATTCTAACAGTGATTATGATGAATATGAAATAATTGAAAAACATTGATTCATAATAAAAAAGAAAAAACAATTAAAAAAAACATCTAATACTTTAGTTAGTAGATTCAAATCAATACCAATTTCGAAGCATCCAATAAAAAGAAAAAAGATGTCTACAAGAAAAACAACTGTTGTGCAACATCCTAAAACAGGTTTAAAAGATGCAATCGAAAAAACAGTAGATTCAACTAAAGAGAAAACTGCTTATGATAATTGGGTTTCTAATAACAAAGCACCAATTGAAAAAGACACTTCTAAATTGGACGCTATTGTAAAAGTAATTGATGGTTCAAAATCTAAGGATAACAAGAATATACAGTTAACAGATTCTACAAATACAAAGAAAGGAGTTTATTCTAATTTATATATTACCCCATATGTTGGAATAAATCAATTTTACAGTTCAGGAAACGGCACTTCCAACACCTCTGAATTTGGAAAGTATACTCAAAAGAGTCTTTCTAATTTGAACTATGGTGTATACATTCGTTTTATGTTTAATTCAAGAATGGGAATTCGCTTTGGAGTAGGAAAAAAACAATTAGAGACCCAAACTATGATAACGAAACAAGTGGGGCAATCTATTAATCTTCAAAACATTCTATTTGTGAAGGATTTATTTCCATTTAATATTGATCAAAAGTTTTTTAATGAAACCGAAGTTGAACTTAATAAAAGGGTTACTTATACTGAAATTCCAATTGAATTTTATTATATATTGAAAGAAGGAAAAATTGGCATAGCCTCAGCATTAGGATTTAGCTATGCTACACGAAATGATAATAAAGTATCACTAAAATCTAAAGAGATACCTAGTTATTTTATAGGTTCTTCTAGAGATTATCTGAGAGCAAGTGGTAGTGCAAACATGACTTTATATTTTACATATAAGTTAACGAATAGATTAAATTTTGAAATAAATCCAATGATTAAATATCATTATTTGGGAATAATAAGTAATCAATCACTTAGACCTATTGATATCTCTTTGAACACAGGTTTTAGTTATAGACTGAGTCATTGAAATTATAATAAAAATTATTCGTAATTTTTATTATTGCTAGCAATTTTATATTGCAAATGGATTGTGTCTTATAAAGTAAGAAAACGAGCAGAAAAATAAAAAAGCCTTAAAAACATTCGTTTCTAAGGCTTTTTTTGTGGAGAAGATGGGGCTCGAACCCACGACCTCTTGACTGCCAGTCAAGCACTCTAGCCAACTGAGCTACATCCCCATGACTATGTCGCAAATATAGTATTTTAATTATTCAATACACAAATTTATGCTACACAAAAATGCTTTCACCGTTAAAAAAGAAGTGGGTTATAGAAATAATTTTAACTTTACGCTAAAATAAAAAGTATGTCACAAATGATTGCCTCAGGCACACTTACCACAACGATTTCCAATGGTATTGCTACGCTTACTTTTGGCCACCCCGCCAGCAATTCTTTTCCTAAAGCCCTTTTGCAGCAACTCACAACCGCGATTCAGGAAGTAAGTTCTAATGATGCGGTTCAGGTGGTGGTGCTACAGAGTGAAGGTACAGGCGTTTTCTGTGCAGGTGCCTCTTTTGATGAGCTTTTAGCGGTGAGTACAGAAGCCGAAGGAGCGATTTTCTTTTCGGGATTTGCGCATGTTATCAATGCGATGCGTGTATGCCCGAAAGTGATCATTGGTCGCATTCAAGGAAAAGCCATTGGTGGTGGTGTAGGCATTGCAGCTGCTTGTGATTATACCTTGGCTACTCGTCAGGCTAGTATCAAATTATCAGAACTCGCCGTCGGAATTGGTCCTTTCGTGATTGAGCCAGCAGTGAGTCGTAAAATAGGAAAAATGGCAATGTCCCAAATGACTTTGGAGGCTCAAGAATGGAAATCGGCCGAGTGGGCACAGCAACAAGGTTTGTATGCCGCTATTTTTGAAACCCTTCCAGATTTGGACACAGCCGTGCAACAAATGGCCACACAACTAGCCAGCTACAATCCGCAAGCTTTACTCGAAATCAAGAAAGTATTTTGGGAAGGCACCGATCATTGGGCAACTTTATTGCTAGAACGTGCCGCGATTTCTGGACAATTGGTGCTTTCTGATTTTACTAAAAACGCTTTACTTCAATTCAAAAAATAAAGACAATGACCCCTTTTTCTTTACTTCAAAAAGTAGATGTAGCTAAAAAAATAGCCCAAGCTCCTGACAAGAATTACGAAATAGGAGTGGTAATTGGCTCGTATTTGCCTTTCGTTGTTTTGGTTGGATTTGCCTATTGGATGTATTACCGAGCAAAAAAAAGAGACAAAAACCGCTAAAATTCCTTAAATTTGCTGCCAAATTCAATACAGATGAGTAATATCAGAATCACCAAAAAATTTAGTTTCGAAACCGGTCATGCTTTGTATGGTTATGATGGGAAATGCAAAAATGTACACGGACACAGTTACAAGTTATCAGTAACCGTAATTGGCTCTCCTATAACCGATCGATCGAACGTAAAATTAGGAATGGTGATTGATTTTACCGATTTGAAAAAGATTGTCAAAGAAGAAGTAGTCGATCAATTTGATCATGCTACCGTTTTCAACCAAACGACTCCTCATGTTGAATTGGCTAAAGAATTAAAAGACCGTGGACATCATGTGATTTTGGTTGATTATCAGCCTACCAGCGAGAACATGATTGTTGATTTTGCGGCAAGAATTAAAAGCAGATTGCCAGAAGGAATTAACCTATTCTCTTTGAAATTGCAAGAAACCGAATCTTCTTTTGCAGAATGGTTTGCCAGCGATAATGTCTAGGAATAGATACATTACAAGTTTTATCCCAAAGTTTTTGGACCAAATTCCAAATTAAATTGCATGAATTCAATTTCCAAAAAAATATATTTTGCTTCTGATCAGCATTTTGGTGCGCCTACGCCTGAGTTGAGTTTTCCAAGAGAACAAAAATTTGTGGCTTGGCTAGACGAAGTAAAGAAAGATGCAGAAGCTATTTTTTTACTGGGTGATTTATTCGATTTTTGGTTCGAATACAAAACCGTGGTACCCAAAGGATTTGTTCGCGTTTTAGGTAAATTGGCCGAGATTCGCGATAGTGGTATTCCAATTTATTTTTTCGTTGGAAACCATGATTTATGGATGAACGATTACTTTGAAAAAGAACTGAATATTCCCGTTTTTCACGACAATCAAGAATATACTTTTCATGGAAAAACCTTTTTGATTGGACATGGAGACGGAAAAGGACCTGGAGATTTGGGCTACAAACGCATGAAAAAAGTGTTTACCAATCCGTTCTCTAAATGGTTGTTTCGTTGGTTGCATCCTGATCTTGGAGTTGGACTAGCGCAATATCTTTCGGTAAAAAATAAATTAATTTCTGGCGCCGAAGATGTTACTTTTTTAGGCGAAGACAACGAATGGTTGATTCAATATGCCAAACGAAAACTAGAAACCAAGCATTACAATTATTTAGTTTTTGGACACCGCCATTTGCCCATGAAATATACCGTTGGTGAAAACGCTGAATATGTCAATCTAGGTGATTGGATTACTTATTTCACCTATGGTGTTTTTGATGGTGAAACTTTTGAAATCAAAACATTCAACTAAATTAAAGGATATGGAGCCAATAGATTTTGATACATTAGATTATCCTGTTGGGAATTCCGTCAAAGAATGCCATAGTCAGTATGGATTAGATTTTCAAAATGGGCATTTTTATCTTCCTGACTATTGTCCTTTTGGGGACTTTTCTTCTTTTGAAAATGCAGTTTCTATTTTAGAGCAGTATGCACAACTAACACCTTCGTTTTATTTATTTGGAGCTTTACCAGAAATTCCCAATACCATCGAGAATAAAGGGGTACTACTTTGCCGTCAGATGATTTTGACTTCAAAAATTCAGTATCCAATAATTGAAAACATCGTCAAATTGGAAGCAGCGCATTTAGAGGATTTACTTGGTTTAGTTCGTTTGGTTTATCCGGAGTATTTTAAACCTCAAACCGCAGCTATGGGAAATTATTATGGTATTTATAGACAAAATCAATTAGTAGCAGTAACTGGTGAGCGTATGCAAATGAACCATTTTATAGAAGTTAGTGCTGTAATTACACATCCAGAACACATAGGCAAAGGCTATGCTAAACAGTTAGTAACACATACTGCCAACGCTATTTTTGACCAACATAAAATTCCTTTTTTGCATGTTGCTGATCAAAACGTTGGCGCTATTCACGTATACGAATCCTTGGGGTTTTCTACTCGAAAAAAGATAAATATTTGGCATTTAGTCAAAAAATAGGTTTTCTATTTTATGCCTTTTCTATTTCTTCTAAATCTTTTTGTAAATCCAGTTTCCTAAAGGTAGGTGAGGCTATTCCAGTTACTAAAACGGTGAGCAGCGTCATACTTCCCCCAAAAACCACGGCCGTTACAGTTCCCATTAGTTTTGCCGTAACACCACTTTCAAAAGCACCCAATTCATTAGAAGAACCTACAAAAATGGAGTTCACTGCCGAAACGCGTCCGCGCATATCATCGGGTGTTTTGAGTTGTAAAATCGTTTGGCGAATCACCACTGAGATACCATCAAAAATACCACTAAAGAACAAAGCAACTACCGAAAGCCAATACAAAGTAGAAAGTCCAAAGACGATAATACATACACCAAATCCAAAAATAGCAATCAAGAGTTTCATCCCCGCGTTTTTATTCATAGGCACATAAGCCGATACAAACATTGTTATGAAGGCACCAACAGCTGGCGCAGCTCTCAAAACGCCAAATCCTTCAGGACCGACTTTCAAAATATCTTGCGCAAAAATAGGCAACAAGGCTACCGCTCCGCCAAACAAAACCGCAAACATATCGAGCGAAAGTGAAGATAAAATGGCGGGATTGGTGAATACAAATCGCACACCCGCTTTCAAACTTTCTTTAACGGGTTCTCCAATTTTCTTATTCAAAATAGGTTTCGATTCAATTTGTGTCAAAGCGATTATTGAAAAAATTGAAAAAGCAATTACAATGCATAACGACCAATGCACACCAATCCAATGAATAGAAAAACCCGCTACAGCTGGACCTACTACTGAACCAACTTGCCAAACAGAAGAACTCCAAGTGGCAGCGTTAGAATAGACTTTTTTTGGAACAATTAGCGACAAAAGCGAAAAGATGGTTGGTCCCAAAAAAGAACGTACAATTCCTCCTAGAAAAACCATAAAGTAAATCGCATATAGAATAGTATCCATTTTCCAATCTGAAACAACAGGAGGCCAAGTCAATAAAAACAAACCAATACTAATTACTGAAAAACCAGCAATACATTTAAAGAGCAAACTTTTTTTCTCCTTTTGATCTACAATATGACCCGCAAATAATGCCATAGCTACTGCTGGAATAATTTCCATTAGGCCAATAATTCCCAGCGATAAAGGATTTTTGGTTAAGCTATATACTTGCCATTCAATAATGATAAATTGCATGGACCAAGCAAAAACCATAGCAAAACGTAACAGTAAAAAAGTATTGAATTCTTTATAACGCAAAGCAGCGTATGGGTCGTTTTTTGTTTTCATTTTTAGTTTCTAATGTCTTTCAATCGCAATTGTAATTCTATTTTGTCGTTCCATTCGTTTTCGTCTATGCAATAGGCAGCTTCGAACGGTTGTTTGTTTTTTACTATTTCATGTTTGTTTCCTAATCCAAAACCAATTGCTGGAATTCCTTCCGAATTATTTTGACGCACAAATAGTTTCAGATGTTCTTCTTCTTTTCCCATAGGTTTCCCGTATCCAGTATCAAAGACATTGTTGGAAACAAAAACGGGCGTCATATTTTGAGGACCACAAGGCTCAAATTGTTTTAAAATGCGTGTAAATTTAGGGGTAATTTCTTCAAAACGGACAACAGCGTCGATAGAAAGTTCGGGTTGTAGTAATTCGGGAGCAATGGTTTCTTTAACAACTTTTTCAAAAGCTTCCTTAAAAGCGGCATAATTTTCTGGTTTTAAAGTCATTCCTGCAGCATACATGTGTCCTCCAAATTGTTCCAAATGTTCTGCGCAAGCTTCGAGCGCATTGTACACATCAAATCCTTTTACCGAACGGGCAGATGCGGCATATTTATCGCCACTTTTGGTAAACACCAAGGTAGGACGATAGTAAGTTTCTATCAGTCTAGAAGCGACAATTCCAATCACGCCTTTGTGCCAAGTTTCTTGAAAAACTACCGAAGTAAATCGGTTTTGTTCGCCATTTTCTTTAATTTGGTTCAGCGCTTCTTTCGTAATTTGTTGGTCCAAATCTTTGCGTTCGGCATTATAGGCTTCAATTTCAGAGGCAAATTGCTGGGCTTGTTCAAAATCAAATTCGGTCAACAATTCTACGGCATGATTCCCATGTTTGATGCGACCCGCAGCGTTGATTCTCGGCGCAATAATAAAAACCACATCCGTAATATCGAGTGTTTTTTTCTTGAGTTGATGTGTCATGGCTTTGATTCCAGGACGCGGATCGCTATTAATTACTTGCAATCCAAAATGTGCCAAAACCCTATTCTCTCCAGTCATTGGAACAATATCAGCAGCAATGGCTGTTGCAACCAAGTCAAGATATGGAATCAAATCATCAATGGTTTGGTCGCGGTTTGCTGCCAACGCTTGAATGAGTTTAAAACCAATGCCACAACCACACAATTCGTCATAAGGATAGTCACAATCTTCTCGTTTTGGGTCTAAAATTGCTACAGCATCAGGTAATTGATCTCCAGGACGGTGGTGGTCGCCAATTATAAAATCGATATTCTTTTCTTTGGCATACGCCACGTGATTAATAGATTTTATCCCACAATCTAGCGCTATAATTAGCGAAAAACCGTTGTCATCTGCAAAATCAATACCTTTAAACGACACGCCATAGCCTTCATCATAACGATCCGGAATATAAGTCGCAACATTGGGGTAAAAACTTTTCAAATAGCCAGAAACCAAAGAAACAGCCGTTGTGCCATCCACATCATAATCTCCAAAAACCAAAATATTTTCCTCTTTTTCTATTGCTTTTTCAAGTCTTGCCACCGCTTTGTCCATATCTTTCATCAAATACGGGTCGTGCAAATCGTTTAATGAGGGGCGAAAAAATTGTCGGGCTTCCTCAAATGAAGAGATGCCTCTTTGCAGTAATAATGAGGCAATCGTTCCAGAAACTTGTAAGGCAGCCGCTAATTCATTTATTTTTTCTTCTTTGGGTTTGGGTTTGAGTGTCCAACGCATTGTATTTTAGGTTTTATAACTTGTTAATTAGGCGTATAATTTTTTTTTAGGAACCAAAGCAAAAGGCTTTTTCAGGAAACAATAGTCCCGCTATCCACTATATCTTTGTTTTTTTAAAGGAAAAAAAACAAAGGATACCGCTGCTATCGGGGTTAAAGAGCCACAAATTGCCTTTTTGTTGGCATTTTAAAATGGTCTTTAGACTATATTTAGAACTAGTTTTGTTATCTATAAATAACATTTTTTTCTAAAATCGTTATCTGTAAATAAGAATTATTGTTGTTTTAATGTCAAAGACTCTCCATAAAAAGCAATGCCATTCCAACCCGTTTTCATAAAATTACGAATGTTTTGATGGTCTGTGCCTTCTGGATTTTTTAATACATCTTCAGTGTAATAAGCCCCAAAACAAGCTAATGTTGCTTCTTGAGACAACTGCTGTAATTCAGCAAAAGCAAACAATTTGCAAGAGCCGTTGTTCTCGTTGGCAGCATTATGTTGTAAGCCGTTTTCGAAAGCGGTTGGTTCAAAAGTATAATGCGCTTCAATAACTGCGATAGTTTCTTGAAATGTAATCGAGTTTGGGGTGTTTTTTAATTTTTCTAAAAAAGCTGGTATAGTCATGATTAAATTGATTTTTAATTAAAAAAAAGTACTACAAAAATGTGCCGCTTGAATGGCTCCTTCCATATAACCAGGATGTTCGCGGGCGGTTTCTGAGCCAGAAATAAAAAAGCGGTTGTCAAAAAGTGGGGTTGTATAAATAGGGTGCCCGTTGTTTTGGTGCGCCATAATCAAAGAAGCGTAAGGTGCAAAAGTATAGGGATCCTCTCTCCAAACTTTTTCGAAATAATGGGTGGCATTTTTTACTTCGTCTCCCAAAATACGTTGCAATTGGTCTTCTATTTTTTGTCTTCGTTCTTCAGGGGTTAATGTTGAAGCACCTCCATTTAGGAAACCTTTTAATGCATAAAAAGTGCTGTCGTTTGTACTGTGGTCGTACATTTCTTGTACCCAATTCACGTGGCTAAATACCGTCCCCGAATATCCTTTTTCTTTCCAGAACGGATGTTCGTAGACTAAGCCAAATTTTATAGATTCACCCATCCAAGTGTGCGTTTTTTGGGCGGTTGTTGTCAAATCAATCGGTAAGTCTGGTTCAAATTGCACGGTACTCACCAATAAATTGGGCGGTAAAGTACTCACTACATAACCTGCTTCAATTTGTTTACCACTAGTTGTCTCGATGATAATTTTTGATTGGTCATATTTGATTTGACACACCTTTTCATTGAGCTGTATCGAACCCGAATCAAGATTATTCTCTAAAGCTGCAATTAGTTGGAAGGTTCCGCCATCAATTCTGTAGGAAGGCGCTTCGTTATCAGGAATAGAAAAACGTTGAGGTTCATTGGCATTTGATGTTTCAAAAAAAGAAACTCCCGTGGTATATTGCTTGGTATACGAAATATTAAGTTCTTGTAATAAATGCAAGAGCTGATGATGGGTATCGTTGCACCAAGTGGCTCCCATTTCAATGCTTCCAACTTTGTCTGCATAGCGCGTATCTATTCTTCCACCAATACGGTTATTGGCCTCAAGTACTACAGACTTTATGCCTTTTTTCTTGAGCAAATAAGCTAGAGTAAGACCACACAAACCAGCTCCAATGATATGAACTGTAGTTTGTTTCATTTAGTCGACAGTGTTATCTGAAAATTTACTTTTTTTGGTTTCTTTGGTTATGGGCTTTCCGCCAACTACTACTACAATTTCGCCTCTAGGGGCGGTTTTTTCAAAGTGAGTTAGCACTTCTTTTACCGTTCCGCGTACGTTTTCCTCATGCATTTTAGATAATTCTCTCGATACACAAACGGGACGGTCTTCACCAAAATAAGTGACAAATTCACTTAAAGTCTTTACTAATTTGTGTGGAGAAACATAAAGAATCATGGTTCTCGTTTCTTCGGCCAAAGTCAAATAACGGGTTTGTCTTCCTTTTTTGTCAGGCAAAAAACCCTCAAATACAAATTTGTCATTCGGTAAACCACTATTGACTAAAGCGGGGACAAATGCGGTTGCGCCTGGCAGACATTCTACCGCAATGCCGTTTTCAATACAAGCTCTAGTAATCAAAAAACCTGGATCCGAGATAGCGGGCGTTCCTGCATCCGAAATCAAAGCGATGGTTTCACCTCCTTGCAATCGACTAATTATGTTTTCGATGGTTTTGTGTTCATTATGCATGTGATGGCTGTGCATGTGCGTGCTAATCTCAAAATGCTTGAGCAATTTGCCACTGGTTCGGGTGTCCTCGGCCAAAATCAAATCGGCTTCTTTAAGAATACGTATTGCTCGAAACGTCATGTCTTCGAGGTTGCCAATTGGAGTGGGTACGATATATAGTTTAGACATTTTTTAAAAAGTTAAAACACGAAATCCGCAAGAATACGAAGTTCGTGTTTGATGATTGGGTATTGATTTATACAGTGAAAAGAACCAATTACAAGAATTTTTTCTCTACAATTTCCATGAATCGATTGGCATAATCGTCTTTTCCTTCCCAGTTGTTATAATCTGGTTTTACCATTTCGTCAATAAACGTTTTAGTTTCATAGAAATTATTAAAACTATTCAGTTGACTCAATACACGATTATAATCTTCATTACTATTGCCAAAAAGATGTTTTACAAAACCGATACGATCATTTAAGTCAATGGCAATACTTTTACTTAACTTATCGTTCAATGATTTGGGCTTATTCTCTTTTTCTTCGGTTAATGTTTCAACTTTATCAAAAGTCAAATCAAAAGCTGAGGTCACATTGGCTTTACTAGTTTCGGAACTGTCTACTTTTACGAATTGGGCTTCGGTGTAGTTTCCTCCTAATAAATCTTCAAAAGAAATTTGAACCACTTCTTTTTTAGGTGCTATTTCTTCAACTGTTGTTGTAAAATTTTCTGAAGAAGTTGAGGTTTTATCAAAAATAGGAACAAAGGTAGTAGCGATTTTTTCTTCTTTTACTAGGAGTTCTGGTTCACTTGTCAGCGCTTCCAAAATACTGTCTTCGGGAGCAATATTGTCTAGCAATTGGTCTACAATTGAAACCGTTTCAATGGCAGCTTCTTGCTTTTGAATTTCAATTGCTGCAACGGCTTCAGAAGTTGGGATTTCAGTTTTGATTTCAGCTAAATCAAAGGCTTTTTCTATTTCATCTTCAATTGCAACTTGTCCAATAGTAGGTTTGATATCTCCTAGGTTTTCTTCGACAAACTTTAAAATCGCCAGTTTTTCGTAAAGTTTTTGGGTTTCTAAGAAGAGCACATTCACATCCGATTTGTTTTTAAGTTGTAGAATTCTATGCGCAATGCTAACTAAATCAGCCTCCAATCTTTTTTTCATAACTTTTGGTATTATAGTGAGTAGGGTGTGTCTTTTTTAATAAATTTGTTCCCATTACAAAGTAATAAAAACTATTCATTTTTAAAGGTAGAAAAATACAAAATGTTTCTCGAAAATACAGTAAATCATAAAGAACAATTTGGTTGGATCGAAGTCATATGTGGCTCCATGTTTTCGGGTAAAACAGAAGAACTCATTCGCAGGCTGAAACGAGCTCAGTTTGCCAAACAACGAATTGAAATTTTCAAACCTACTATAGATACGCGTTATCACGAGGAAATGGTGGTGTCGCATGATGAGAACGAAATCCGTTCTACACCAGTTCCTGCAGCAGCTAATATTGCACTTTTGGCGCAAGGATGTGACGTTATTGGCATTGACGAAGCTCAATTTTTTGATGATGAAATTGTTACGGTCTGTAATGATTTAGCCAATCAAGGGATTCGAGTAATTGTGGCAGGGTTGGATATGGATTTTAAAGGGAATCCTTTTGGTCCGATGCCGGCATTGATGGCTACGGCCGAGTATGTGACCAAAGTACATGCAGTGTGCACTCGAACAGGAAATTTAGCAAATTACAGTTTCAGAAAAACAGACAATGATAAACTCGTTATGTTAGGGGAAACAGAGGAATATGAGCCCTTAAGCCGAGCTGCTTTTTATCATGCGATGCACGACGATAAAGACAAAAAATAATATAGCACTATAAAAAATCCCAACAACTCGTTGGGATTTTTTTATTACATTTTCTTCCGCATTCTTGCCACCGGAATATCGAGTTGTTCTCGGTATTTGGCTATGGTTCTTCTGGCAATTGGATAGCCTTTTTCTTTTAATATTTCGGCCAATTGGTCATCTGGAAGTGGTTTGTGTTTGTCTTCTTCTTCGATGGTGTTTTTTAGAATTTTCTTGATTTCTAAAGTTGAAACTTCTTCACCTTGGTCGTTCATCATCGCTTCTGAGAAAAATTCTTTAATCAATTTGGTACCGTAGGGTGTTTCTACATATTTGCTATTGGCTACCCTAGAAATTGTCGAAATATCAAGACCAACCAAGTCTGCGATGTCTTTCAAAATCATTGGTTTTAACTTGGTTTCATCGCCATCTAGGAAAAATTCTTCTTGGTAATGCATAATGGCATTCATCGTCACAAAAAGTGTTTCTTGACGTTGACGAATAGCATCAATAAACCATTTCGCCGAATCTAATTTTTGTTTGATAAACTGAACAGCCTCTTTTTGTTGTGTCGATTTGTCTCTAGAATCTTTATACGTTTGCATCATTTCTTGGTAGTCTTTAGACACGTGCAATGATGGAGCATTTCGCCCATTCAACGTTAATTCCAATTCACCATCCACAATTCTGATGGCAAAATCCGGAACAATATTTTCGGTAATTTTACTATTGCCTGCAAAAGAACCTCCTGGTTTTGGGTTCAATCGCTCAATTTCGTATATCGCTTTTTTTAGTTGTTCGTTAGAGACACTGTATTTTTGCATCAATTTATCGTAATGCTTTTTGGTAAAAGCATCAAACTGATTTTCGATAATATCAATGGCTAATTCAATATATTCTGTAGGTGTTTTGTGTTTGAGTTGTAGTAGCAAACATTCTTGCAAATCTCTTGCGCCAACTCCTGTGGGTTCCAATTCGTGAATAACGTGAAGTAATCTATCTACATTTTTTTCATCGGTGTAGATTCCTTGTGTAAAGGCTAAATCATCTACAATATCAGGAATGCTTCTTCGAATGTAACCCATATCATCAATACTTCCCACTAAGAATTCTGCAATTTCTCGGTCTTCTTCGTTGAGAATAAAAGTATTGAGTTGGTTGATTAAGTCTTGGTGAAAACTAATAGGAGCAGCATAGGGACTTTCGCGGTCTTCATCATCGTCGCTATAATTATTGACTTGGGTTTTGTAATCAGGGATGTCGTCACTGCCTAAATAGTCATCAATATTGATGTCATCAGCTTCTATTCTATCGGCTTCTGCATCATCATAATCGTCGTAGTCTTCGGATTCAAACTCGTCTTGCTCGTAGTCGTCTTCTTTACCTGCTTCTAGAGCTGGATTTTCGTTCATTTCTTCTAACAAACGTTGTTCAAATGCTTGCGTAGGCAATTGAATTAACTTCATCAACTGAATTTGTTGAGGAGATAATTTCTGAGATAATTTTAAATTTAAAAATTGCTTTAGCATTTTTTTTAATAGTTTAAAGGTATAAGGTTTAAGTGTTTAAAGTTGTTGTGTTGTAGGCAACAACTTTAAACCATTTTAAACAACAGTAAACTTTTTTAGAATTCCGCATTCATTGGTGTTCTTGGGAAAGGAATTACGTCACGAATATTGGTCATTCCAGTTACAAACAATACCAATCTTTCGAAACCAAGACCAAAACCAGAGTGTACGGCAGAACCAAAACGTCTGGTGTCTAAGTACCACCACAATTCTTCTTCGTCTATACCTAAGGTTTTCATTTTTTCTACCAAAACATCGTAGCGTTCTTCTCTTTGTGAACCTCCTACGATTTCTCCAATACCAGGGAAAAGAATATCCATTGCACGAACCGTTTCTTTTCCAGGTTCTGTATTATCATTCAAACGCATATAAAATGCTTTGATGTTGGCTGGATAATCAAATAAAATCACTGGACACTTAAAGTGTTTTTCCACCAAGTAACGTTCGTGTTCTGATTGTAAATCAGCGCCCCATTCGTTAATGATGTATTGGAATTTTTTCTTCTTGTTCGGAGTTGAATTTCTCAAAATATCAATTGCTTCTGTATAGGAAACGCGTTTGAAATTGTTTTCCAATACAAAGTTCAATTTCTCCAACAAAGCCATTTCGCTTCTTTCAGCTTGTGGTTTTGATTTTTCTTCTTCTAACAAACGTCCTTCTAGGAATTTCAAATCCTCTGGACATTTATCCATTACATATTTAATCACAAATTGAATGAAATCCTCAGCCAAATCCATATTGTCTTCCAAATCATTGAAAGCTACTTCTGGCTCAATCATCCAAAATTCTGCTAGGTGGCGAGAAGTATTTGAGTTTTCAGCTCTAAATGTAGGACCAAAAGTATAAATCTGACCCAACGCCATGGCAAACGTTTCACCTTCTAATTGTCCAGAAACCGTCAAGTTGGTCTCTTTACCAAAGAAATCTTTTTTGTAATCTACTTTACCTTCCTCAGTTCTTGGTGTGTTGTCAAAAGGCAAAGCGGTCACTTTAAACATTTCACCCGCACCTTCTGCATCTGAGCCAGTAATGATTGGCGTATTCACATACACAAAACCTTTCTCCTGAAAATACGTGTGTACGGCGTGAGCCAAAACCGAACGCACGCGCATAATCGCGCCAAAAGCATTCGTTCTTACTCTCAAATGCGCATTCTCACGCAAGAATTCCAAAGAGTGTTTCTTAGGCTGCATTGGGAATTTCTCCGCATCTGAGTCACCCAAAATTTCCAATTGCTTTACCTGAATTTCATATTTCTGACCAGCACCTTGACTTTCTACTAACGAGCCAATAACCGAAATAGCAGCGCCAGTCGTAATGCGTTTTAATGTCTCATCTGGTGTATTTTCAAAATCAACCACACACTGAATATTATTAATAGTAGAACCGTCATTCAGCGCAATAAACTGATTATTTCTAAACGTTCTCACCCATCCTTTTGCATTCACTTCCTGAAGCGTCGTTGTACTGTTTAATAAGTCTTTAACTTTTGTGTGTTTCATCTTAATTTTAGATTTTTAGATTTAAATACGCGCTCAAAACAAAAATCGGTGCTTTAAGCGTTATGCAAATATAATTGTTTTGTGTTTATTTTTTAGGAGCTATTTCCCGCTTTTCGTTACAATCTTGTTCAATAAATACTATTTTTCTACCCCAAAAAAGGAGCTTCCGCTGGTCGCTCTTTTTTGTCAAGAAAAATTAGTCTTTATTTTCACAAGGATTTCCACTACAATCGGGGCTAGGGCAGTAGGGAAACCAGTCGTTTCTTGGTTTACAACCCTTGCAGCAATTGGTGACTTACCTCATTTCCGCTAATGGTAATGATGTATAAATTTCCAAAAACAGTATCATCAATTGGCGCATACACCTTTTGATTGATGATTTTATTTGCCAAATCAGGCGTCGTATTGCTATGGCCTACAATCAAAATAGCTTGACCTTTGTGTTCTTTTTTGAGTTGTTCAAGGTCGAGAGTTTTTGGGTCATATTTTATGATTTCCAAATTTTTACTAGTAGCAGTTGGAGTAGCGGTTTGTACCGTTCTCAAAAAATCTGTACTGTACACCACCCTTAGCGGAACTTGTGCTAGAATCGTTTTCCAATGTTCGGCGCGTTCCAAACCCGCTTTAGATAAATCAGGATTTTTAGAATTGTCTACTTTTTCGGCGTGACGAATCAAGTAAATTGTCGTCGTTTGACCAAAAGCACCAAGCATTAAGAACATTAAAACAAAAACGTATAGTATCTTTCTCATAAACAGCTATTTATTTTTTATCGTTAGTGAGTGAGTCAATCTCTTCATCAGAACGCTCGATGATGTCAATCTTGGGCTCAATAAATTCTTGTTCATTGGCCAAAGTTTTGTTCAAAGTCAACACCAAAGCGGGGAGTAACATCAAATTCGACAACATACCAAATAATAAAGTTAATGAAATCAATCCGCCTAAAGCAATCGTACCGCCAAAGCTAGACAACATAAACACCGAAAATCCAAAAAACAACACTATAGACGTATAAAACATACTCAATCCCGATTCGTTAAACGTAGCATACACTGATTTTTTGATTTTCCAATTGTTCTTTTTTAATTCCTCGCGGTATTGCGACAAGAATCGGAGGGTATCATCTACGGATAGTCCAAAGGCAATTCCAAACACTAAAATAGTCGAAGGTTTTAATGGGATATCCAAAAAGCCCATTAAACCAGCCGTTAAGAATAAAGGCAATAAATTAGGGATGATAGAAACCAATATCATTTTGAACGAACGGAACATAAATCCAATCAAAAGTGCCGTTAAGAAAAAGGCAAAAATCAGCGACGAGAGCAAGTTGTCAAGCAAGTAGCCCGTACCTTTTTGAAACACCAATGCTTTCCCAGTTATGATAACATTGTAGCGTTCTTTAGGAAACAATTTATCGGCTTTCTTTCTAATTTCGGCCTCGATTTTAGCAATTTGGTCACCGCTTTCATCACGCATAAAGGTGGTGATTCGGGCATATTGACCAGTGCTATCTACATAGCTTTTCATTAAATTTTCTTTGCTATTGGCTGTAGCATTTTTGGCATACGAGAGGATGAATGCTTGTTCTTGCGACGTTGGCAATTCATAATAATCAGGATTGCCATTGTAGTAAGCTTGTTTGGAATATTTCACCAAATTCACAATCGAAATAGGTTTAGATAATTCGGGAATTTCCTCAATCGCAGTTTCTAGTTCTTCCATACGTTTTAGAGTAGATAATTTCATTACTCCTTTTTTACGTTTGGTGTCAATCATTATTTCTAGAGGCATCACACCATCAAATTCTTTTTCGAAGAAAACAATATCTTGAAAGAATGCTTCTTTTTTAGGCATATCTTCAATCAAACTTCCCGAAATGCGCATTTCATAAATACCGATAATACTAAATACAAGCAATGAGATAGAAGCGACATAAATCGAGAAACGATTGGTTTTGATTGTTCTAAGAATCCAATCCATAAATTTCTTCACAGAGCCCCTATCCAAATGTTCAAGATGTCTTTCTTTGGGAGGATTCAAGTAACTGTGAAAAATTGGAATCAATACCAAACTCAAGAAAAACAAAGCCATAATATTGATTGAGGTTACCACACCAAATTCCAACAATAAATTATTGTTCGAAGCTACAAAAGTGGCAAAACCAATGGCCGTTGTTAAATTGGTCATCAAAGTAGCCATTCCAATTTTGGTGGTAACTCTTTGAAGGGCTTTGGCTTTGTTGCGGTGTACTTTAAATTCTTGATGGTATTTATTGGTCAAGAAAATACAATTCGGAATCCCAATCACAATAATCAATGAAGGAACTAGGGCCGTCAAAATAGTAATTTCATAATTGAATAAGCCCAGAAAACCAAACGACCACATTACACCAATCACCACAATAATAATGGAAATTAAAGTCGCTTTGAAGCTTCTAAAAAAGAAGAAAAACAATAAAGAAGTAATCAATAACGAAGCGCCAATAAAAATACTAATCTCGTCGGTAATCGTTTTGGCATTCAACGTTCGAATGTAAGGCATCCCCGAAACGCGAAGGTCAATTTTGGTTTCTTTTTCAAAAGTGGTTATCGCCGGGATTAATTTTTCTAAAACAAAGGTTTTACGAGCCTTAGTATTTACGATTTTTTTGTCCATATAAATCGCCGAGCGAACACTTCCAGATCGTTTGTTGAATAGTAAACCTTCATAAAAAGGAAGGTCATTGAACAACTCTTTTTTAATAGTTTTCAGGTATTTCGGATCGAGAGTTTTCGATTCGTCTACAAAAGGAACCAATTCGAATTTTTCTAAGGTTTCATTTTTTTGCAGTTTTTTCAAATCATTGAGCGAAACCACCAAGTCTACTTCCTGATTTTTTTTGATGGTATTCATCAATTTACTCCAAGCAGCATAGGCTTTTGGTGTAAAAAAAGTGGAGTCTTTAACTCCTATAATTATCAAATTGCCTTCTTCTCCAAATTTGTCCAAAAAGGCATTGTATTCTACATTCGCAATGTTGTCATCGGGTAACATATTTGCTTCGGTAAACGTAAAATGAATATTTTTCCATTGTAGCGCCAAGAAGACGGTAATTGCTGCAATGATAGAGAGTATTAAAATTCTATTTCTAAGGACAATACGAGCGATGAGCTCCCAAAATCCCAAACTAAACCATTTAATCATTTTCTGTAGTTAAAAGGGTGCAAAGGTAACGAAACCTCGATTAAAAAAGGCAGGAAATCCTTGGTTAGATGGTAGTTTTTTTTTAAGCTTTCGGAAAATCTTTAAATTTTGGTTAATATTCTTATTCCTGATATAATTGTTATATTTGATTTTCTCATCTTTGTTAAATGAGCATTTCATTACAGCCTAAAATAAATAAATGAAGAATTATAAAAATACCCTGTTTTATCTTTCTGTTACTGGAGGTTTTTCCGCCTTAATGTATTGGATTATACAAAATGGGAAATTACTTGAAGGAACGGATGTCAAAAAAACAACCATAGGACCAAAAGATGCTTGGCTGGATTTTATTGCATCTATGCAGCATAGTTTTCAAGAACCTTTGGCCATACTTTTGGCTCAAATCATCACCATAATTATTGTGGCCAGAGTTTTTGGTTGGATTTTTAAGAAAATAGGACAGCCTTCTGTAATTGGTGAAATTATTGCAGGTATTGCTTTAGGCCCATCTTTGTTAGGGACTTATTTCCATGAGTTTTCGGGAGTTTTGTTTCCTGTAGAATCTCTCGGAAATCTAAAATTCTTAAGCCAAATCGGTTTGATACTTTTTATGTATGTGATTGGTATGGAGTTAGATTTGAAGGTGCTAAAAAACAAAGCTAATGATGCCGTTGTGATTAGTCACGCAAGCATCGTGATTCCGTTTACACTCGGAATTGGTTTGGCGTATTTTGTATATGACCAATTTGCACCTAGCGGGGTAAAATTTCTCTCGTTTAGTTTGTTTATGGGAATTGCAATGAGTATAACTGCATTTCCTGTTTTGGCCCGAATCGTACAAGAACGCGGCATTCATAAAACCAAATTGGGAGCCATCGTAATCACTTGTGCTGCCGCTGATGATATTACAGCTTGGTGTTTATTGGCTGCCGTAATTGCTATTGTAAAAGCGGGTTCTTTTGTGAGTTCTTTATATGTGATTTCTTTGGCTGTCGGATTTGTGTTGATTATGCTTTTGATTGTTAAGCCATTCCTTAAAAGAATTGGAGATTTATACGGAGCCAAAGAGGCGATAAGCAAACCTGTAGTAGCCATCTTTTTTGTCACACTTATTATTGCTTCTTATGCAACAGAAGTAATCGGAATACATGCGCTTTTTGGGGCTTTTATGACAGGTGTGATTATGCCAGATGTGGCTAAATTCAGAATTGTTTTTATAGAAAAAGTAGAAGATGTATCTGTTATTTTACTTTTGCCTTTGTTCTTTGTATTCACAGGTTTACGAACCGAAATTGGTCTAATCAACGACCCTTATTTATGGCAAGTAACGGGTTTCATCATCTTGGTAGCTGTAGTAGGTAAGTTTTTTGGTAGTGCTTTAGCAGCCAAATTTGTAGGGCAAAATTGGAGAGATAGTTTAACCATCGGTGCATTGATGAACACGCGCGGCTTGATGGAATTAATCGTGCTAAACATTGGTTTAGAGTTGGGAGTGTTGACTCCAGCGGTATTTACTATGATGGTAATTATGGCATTGGTCACTACTTTTATGACAGGACCAGCCCTTAACTTAATCAATTTCATTTTCAAGACCAAAGACGATGTTGAGGTAGAAGAATTGGAACAATCCAAAGTATATCGCGTTTTGATTTCTTTTGGCAATAACGAAAAAGGAAGGTCACTCCTGCGTTTGGCTAATGGTCTAGTACGTAAACAAAAAGACGCTTCGGTTACTGCTATGCATTTGTCTATTAGTAACGAAATGCATCCTTTTGCTTTAGAAGACAAAGAAACTGCGGCATTTTTACCGATTCAAGAGGAATCAAAAATCTTAAAACAAGAAGTAACTACCATCTTCAAAGCGACAGTCGACATCGAAACAGAAATCACCGATATTGCTAATCAAGGCGAATATGACCTATTATTAGTAGGACTCGGGAAATCTATTTTTGAAGGTACTTTGCTCGGAAAAGTAATTGGTTTTACCACTAGAATCATCAATCCAGAGCGATTAATGGATAAATTCACAGGAAAAGAAGGCTTGTTTGCTAATTCTCCTTTTGATGAAAGAACCCGTCAAATTTTGCTCAAAGCCAAAATGCCTGTGGGAATCTTAATTGACAAAGATTTACAAAAAGTAAACACCATTTTTATCCCTATCTTCAGCTCCGAAGATGCCTTCTTGATTGATTACGCTCAAAAACTCATCCATAACAACAAGTCCAAAGTAGTAGTTTTGGATGTCAACGGACACATCAAATCAAATTTTGTAATCGGAAGCGCCATAAGTTCATTGGAGCATAAATTCCCAAACAACATCACCTTGTATGGCGAAAAAATCATCAAAAAAGAATTCCTAGCCGAGCAAGATTTGATGATGATTAGCCTTGAAAGCTGGAAAGCACTTGTGGATTCCAGAAGCGTTTGGCTGAGCGGAGTCCCTTCGGTATTAATCATAAAACCATAGTATGAACTGGATTTTATTACTAATTGCTGGCCTTTTCGAAGTAGGATTTACCACTTGTTTGGGCAAAGCCAAAGAAACTCAAGGCACCGAATCCACCTACTGGTTTCTCGGTTTTCTGGCCTGTCTCACCATCAGTATGTCCTTAGTTTACAAAGTCACACAAACCCTCCCCATCGGAACCGCTTATGCCGTTTGGACAGGAATAGGCGCTGCAGGAACCGTTCTCGTCGGACTCTTAGTCTTCAAAGAACCTGCTACTTTTTGGCGTATTTTCTTCCTGCTTACCCTCATCGCTTCCATTATCGGATTAAAAATGGTTTCCGAACATTAAGTTAAACCCAGAATCCGCATTAGACTTTGTAGCGAAACTAAATTATTCAATAAAAGCAAGAGCTCACGGACTATTTTTGAAGAAGGAATACTTTCGTATTTTGAATTTAAAAATGGGAGTAAGTTCTTGGTTTTGAAGAAGAATTTAGTTGTAGTAAATTTCTAATGCGGAATCTGGGTTAAATTAGGACGTGTCACCATAAAACAAAGAGAGCCATTCAACTAACTATTGAGTGGCTCTCTTTGTTTTATGCTGTCGGGCTCTACGCTATATCTCTTGGGTCGAACCCCGCCCCAAGAGGATGCCGCTTCTATCCCTCACGCAAAACTTGCGAACCTTGCGTTTTTCCCTTTGCGAACCTTGCGGTTAAAACTAATAGCAAAGTATAAGTAGATGTGAATTGTCAAAGCACCACTTTCTTGAAATCTGAGTTAGAATCCCAAATTCAAAATAAAGCTAATTTTCACCGCAATATTATCTTGGAATTTTGCCAATTGGTTCGGTCCATAACGGTAAAAACCACCTAGCCCGATGCCGTTATAAATTTGGTTCAACTCAATTCCCGATTCAAAATAGCCATCGCGTAGGGTTTTGTAGTTAATGCCAACGTGCTGTTCTGGTTTTTCCATATCGCCTAATCCCATTCGGCTCACAAATACCAAGTTGGGTTTCACTTTTTTCAACAAATGAATGCGATTAAAACTGTGCTTGAACTGAAAATAAGCAAACTTACTCGAGAAAAATTCATTAAAAAACATCGTTTCAAAACTGTTTTTACCCGCAAAAGTCACACGCTGAATAATCGTTTCTTTATTCAAATTATTCGGCGAGGTATTGTACAAATGTGTCAACGGTAAGTTGCCAATAGTATAACCTGCTTCAAAGAGCAAACTCGTTTTTTGTCCGTTCAAGTAATTCTTTTGATATTCGGTTCTAAAGTCGATTTTACTAAACTCAAAATCATTGTTGCCCACATTAGGTAACGATTTGGTAAACTGAAACGTAAATTTTGGGTATCTTTTTTCGGTTTCAATTCTTCCCGTAGGCGTTTGCATATAATCACTAAACGGATTCCAACGCAACGAAACCATAGCTGTAGTCAAATTGTATTTCGTAAAAAGTTTGCCGTCTAGATTGTAGGCATAATTAAACTTTGGCTCCACAAAAGTGTTCGAGAGTTCCCAAATACTTTCCGTTTTTGGAATAAACTTGGTTTCTACGCCCGTTTTCCACGTTTGATAATGGTAAAAAGTACTAATGTTGATAGGTCTTGGGTCGTAAATTTTGAACGCTCTTCGGTCAACTGTCCAAGTGGTACTTGCTATTTCTCGCACATCATCCGTAAACGAAACGCCCCACCAAGTATTCGAAAACTTATTGATTCGGGTGCCAATCCCTAAACTATATTTAAAAGTCCCGTCTTTTGTGCCATAAGCGCTATAGCCTTCTATTTTCCATTTTTTAGAAAAAGAATCATTGGTGATGCCGCCAACTCCTAATCGAAAACCTTCGTAGTTGTTGAAACTCACAAACTTTCTTAAATCAAAATCAATGACACTAATGGGCACATACCCATTGATAATCTTTCTACCAAACAGCAGTTTGCTTTCAATGCCATTTTTTATCGAAATGCTATCTACAGCAGCATAGGTTTTTTGACTGCGCAAATCCAACTTTTCTTTTCTATACGCTTCCCAAAAGGCATCAGTTTGATTGATAGCGTCTTCTTGAATGTCAATGACTATTGTTGGCTGTTTGATTTTGACAGCTTTGTTGTATTCTATATCGAAATTGTAGCTTTTGGAAATCAAATAACTAATATCGGTAGCTTCCTTTTTTCGCGGTTTGAATCCTTGTTCAATGTCACCATCAAACTGTATGGTTCCACCAAGAATTTTAATGTCATCATCGCTTTTTCCTTTCACAATTTGGAACGTTTTGGCCGAGGGGAACCAAATTTTTTCCTTAGGTAGATACACAAATTCATGAGTCCCGCTGATGTCCAACACGCCTTTTATTCGCATAATAGCTTTGGCAATCGCATAGGAATTCGTGTCTATATACAAAACGCCTTCTAGTCCTGCGGCATTTTTCTTTTTCTTGTTTTTGAAATAAATCATATAGGTAGTCCTGCCGTCAATGGCTACCGAATCCAGTAGCTTGTAGTTGTAATGCGCTGGCGCGTCATCGGCTATGGGACTATTGTATTTGGTTTCAAACAACTCATATTTGGGTTCATAAATTGAGAAAGATTGCAAATTGAACGCGATGACTTCATAAATTGGTTGCTTGAAGCCAGCCATTTTGGTTCCTAAAATGACTTCTTTTAAGTGGGTATTTTGGTACTGAAAAAGCGATACTTTCTCCGTTTGAAACAAATGCTGCTTGCTGATGATTTCTTTAAACTTGTAGTTAGAAGAATCTACTTTTACCAGTTCTCTACCATACGTTTTGTCTACAAAAACCGAATCAATTTTGCCGTTAATCGAGTCAGGATTGGCGGTAACTAGGAGTTTATTATAGGATTTAAACGAAAAGCTATTATTTTTTTGCTGCGGATTATTGACTGATTTGACTGCTATAGCTTTTCGAATAATTTGTAAAGCCTGATTTTCTTTAGAAATAAGCACTTCATTCAAATCATTGGACTTTTCTTGTAATGCTACTACATAAAACGTTTTGTTGGGCGTAATGATTTGTTGGAAGGGTGTGTAACCCAAATAAGAAACCGTAAAATCCAAAATAGGATTCGGACTTAAGAGATGGAATTTCCCGTCTACATCCGAGATGGTTTGAAAACCCGTGTTGCTGCTAATGCTCGCAAAAGGCAAGGGGTGATTGGTCTTCGCGTCTTTCACCAAACCATTCCATTGGAATTGCGCCTGCAGGGAGAACGTAAAAAGTAGCAATAACCAACTCAATTGCTTCATAAGCGTGTATTTTGAACCCAAGCGATTTTTTGTATTAGATTGACAAAAATAGCACAAAAAAACCGTCTCCAAGATACTTTTGGAGACGGTTTCGTTATATGTTTGTTGTGAAAGTTATACTTTCATAATTTCGGCTTCCTTAACGGCTAGCAATTCATCGATTTTTTTGATGAAAGTGTTGGTTAAGTTTTGTACTTGCTCTTCGGCACTTTTACAAATGTCTTCGGAGGTACCGTCTTTTTCTAATTTTTTGATATCAGTATTGGCATCTTTACGAGCGTTACGAATTCCAATTTTGGCGTCTTCGGCTTCGGCTTTGGCTTGTTTGGCCAATTCTCTACGACGATCTTCGGTCAAAGGTGGAACGCTAATGATGATTACGTCTCCATTGTTCATCGGGTTAAACCCTAAATTAGCAATCATAATTGCTTTTTCTATGGGGTGCAACATGCTTTTTTCAAATGGTTGCAAAGTAATAGTTCTCGCATCCGGCACACTAATTTTAGACACTTGAGAAAGCGGTGAAGCAGATCCGTAATAATCTACAAAAACACTTCCTAGCATTGCTGGAGAGGCTTTCCCTGCGCGGATATTCAAAAATGATTTTTCTAAATGCGCAATAGAACCATTCATAGATTCTTCTGTACTATCTAATATAAATTCAATTTCTTCAGTCATAATCTTATGTTTGTTGTTTGTTGTTGGTGGTTCGCAGTCAACTATAAACTACAAACCTTTAACCATAAACTTATATATTAACTACTGTTCCTATGTTTTCGCCTTCACAGATTTTCAATAAATTACCTTCTTTGTTCATATCAAAAACTACAATTGGCAATTTATTTTCTTGACTCAAAGTAAATGCTGTGGTGTCCATAACATTCAACCCCTTGCTTAATACATCTTCAAATGAAATATAGTCAAATTTTACAGCAGAAGCATTTTTTTCTGGATCAGAATCATATACCCCATCTACGCGTGTTCCTTTTAAAATTACATCTGCACTTACTTCAATTCCTCTCAAAACGGCTGCAGTATCTGTTGTAAAATATGGATTTCCTGTTCCAGCTCCAAAGATCACAATACGCCCTTTTTCTAAATGACGATCAGCTCTTCTTTTGATATAAGGTTCTGCAATAGATTCCATTTTTAAAGCGGTCATCAAACGGGTTTTCATTCCGTTATCTTCTAATGCTCCTTGGAGTGCCATCCCGTTTATTACTGTGGCTAGCATTCCCATATAATCACCTTGTACACGATCCATTCCAGAACTTGCACCAGCAACACCTCTAAAAATGTTTCCTCCACCAATTACAATGGCAATTTCTACTCCTTTAGCATGCACTTTCTTAATTTCATGGGCATATTCAGCTAATCTTTTAGGGTCAATTCCGTAGTTTAAATCGCCCATTAGCGCTTCACCACTTAATTTGAGAAGGATTCTTTTGTATTTCATGTGTCTGTTGAATTGTTTGGTGCAAATATAGCGATATTCTATTTTTTGTGAAATAGCGAGCCTTAAATATATAAATTAAGTTTTTCGTAACTTTTTTTAGCCGATTCGTAACCAATTTTAAAAATAGCGTCCATCTTACTTTTGCTCGTTTCAAAGGTGCTATAAGCACATAATTCTTCGGGTTCGATTAACCAATGACAGGTGCTGAATTTATTTAAACTAGAATTAGCGGTAAGTAAATCAAAGGCTCGGCTTGTTACCGATTTTATCGATTTTAAATCTTTGGCTTGAATTTTTTGCATTGGACTTACGTAGACTCCAATTAAAATATCGCAGGACTCTTGGATTAATTCCGTCGGAAAATGGTTCAAGATTCCGCCATCGCTATATAATTCACCATTGATCTCGTACGGAGAAATGACTCCTGGAAAAGCACTTGAAGCTAAAATGGCATCTATTGTTTTGGTATTGGCATCAAAAACAGTCAAATTCCCTTTGACCATATTGGTTGCGGTTATGTGAATGGGGATTTTCAAGTCGCCTAAAACGGAATCTTCGAAAATGTCTAAAAAATATTCTTTAAAGGATTCGGGATCTATTAATCCAGCCTTCGAAAAAGTAAAATGTTTCCAATGGAAAAAATAAATTGACTTAAAAAAGGCCAAAATTTCCTTAGGTGATTTTCCACTTCCATAAAGTGCGGCAACAATAGAACCAGCACTTGAGCCCGAAATATGAGAGGGATAAATGTTTTGTTCTTCTAAAAATTGTAAAACCCCGGCATGTGCAATACCTTTAGAACCTCCTCCGGATAAGACTAAACCTGTAGATTTTGAATTATTTATCATCAAATAGTGTTGTTAGTTTCTGTATAGGTGATTTTTATCACAATAGTATAGAGAGGATATGTTTAATTTTGCCTAAAAATAGTAATAAAATGAAAACATCAATTGCAAAAGCATTATTTCATAGTCATCCTTACACCAATTATAGAAAAATAGTTTCTGATTTATTGAAAGAAGGAAAATCATCAGGTAAGGAACAATCAGAAGATTTGACTCATTACAGTGCACTTAACGAGACCAGAATGAATCGTTTGGATAAGACGATAAAAATTGACACCACTGTAGCCGAACAATTGAAGGCGTTGCAAAACGAATATATTTGGTTGGTTTTGGCCGAGGGCTGGTGTGGCGATGCTGCTCAAATAGTACCCGTTATAAACAAAATGGCTGTAGAATCCGATAAAATTGAGCTGCGAATGGTTTTCAGAGACGAAAATGAGGAGTTAATGCAACATTTTTTAACCAATGGGGGAAGGGCAATTCCTAAATTGATTATTATCGATAAAGCAACTTCGGAGGTCGTTAGTGATTGGGGACCAAGACCGAAAGGAGCGGCCGAATTTATTATAAATTACAAAAAAGAACATGGTGTTGTGGATCAAACGGCTAAGTCTGAACTACAATTATGGTACTTGCACGACAAAGGATTGAGTATTCAAAATGAGGTTTTAGCACTGATTCCTGAATGTGTTGAGGATTTGATGTAGCGGGTAAGTTTCTTTATTTCAAATGATTATGTGATTTTTTTTGTGTTTTATGCTTTTTTTATAAAATTAAAATAGTATATTAGCACCAGCTAACCAAGTCTATATAATTTGATTTACTTTTTTATTGGTGTTTAAAATAGTGTTACACAATTTAAAAAAACATCATTATGAAAAAGCTATTTGAAAAGTTTTATGATTTTTTTTCCTCAGCTTTATTTGGAGGAAAGACAACCGTTCATTATTAACTTTGGTGTAGCCCCAGCCTGTTAAAAACAAAAAGTATGATTCGAAAGTACTTTGATTTTCTAAAGAAACACATCGCAAGTTCTAGAAAAAGAAATTGCTTTGTGTTTTTTTATTTATTTCCTAAACGTTCTTCAAAAACTGCAGGGGTCGTAGCGTTAGTAACGTCATAATTGCCTATTTTCGTCCGACGTAAAGCAGTTAAGTGTGCTCCAGATGCTAAAGCTTGGCCAAAATCAAATGCTAAAGAACGAATGTAAGTCCCTTTGCTGCACACCACTCTAAAATCGATTTCTGGAAGTTCAATTCTGGTAATTTCAAATTCGTGAATCGTGGTTTTCCTACTAGCAATTTCAATGGTTTCTCCAGCTCTAGCATGTTCGTATAAGCGAACGCCATCTTTTTTTATAGCTGAAAAAATAGGTGGCTTTTGATCGATTTCGCCTAAAAATTGCTTAACAGTTTCGTGAATCAACGACTCGGTGATATGTGTAGTAGGGAAGTGTTGATCAATTTCTGTTTCTAAATCGTAGGATGGAGTAGTGGCTCCGATATGAAAAGTGCCAGTATATTCTTTGGCTTGTCCTTGTAATTCCGTGATGCGTTTGGTGAATTTGCCAGTGCAGATTAATAATAAACCTGATGCCAATGGGTCTAAAGTTCCCGCATGACCAATCTTGAATTTTTTAGGCAAGCCAACTTTGTTAATCAACAAATATTTTAACTTATTTACTGCTTGAAAAGAAGTAAAATGCAAAGGTTTGTCGATTAAAAGAACTTGTCCTTCTAAATAGTCTTCGGGTGTCATTAAATGATGGTCAGGGGATGAATAAAAAAATGGATGATAAGCAAGACAATCCCTGCCAATATGCGATAGTAACCAAATACTTTGAAACCGTTTTTAGTCAAAAAACCAATGAAAGTTTTAATTGCTAACAAGGCTACTATAAAAGCTACGATATTACCAATAATCAAATAATTGATTTGATCGTCGCTCAAAACAAACCCGTCTTTATAATAATCGTAACATTTTTTGACTGTAGCACCCAACATCGTTGGTACCGCCAAGAAAAATGAAAATTCTGCCGCAGAAGTACGGGATAATTTTTGAGACATTCCACCCACAATACTCGCTCCGCTTCTAGAAACTCCTGGAATCATAGCTAAACATTGAAACAAACCAATTTTAAAGGCTTGTCCGTAGGTGATTTCTTTTTCGTTTTCTCTGGTGGTGTGATTGAACCACTGATCCACTTTTAATAAAATAAAGCCGCCAATTAGTAATGACACTGCTACAGTAACTGGATTTTCAAGCAATCCGTCTATAAAGTCGCTCAATAGCAACCCCAATACAACAGCTGGTATAAAAGCCACCAATAGCTTAAAATAAAAATCTAAGGATTGAAAAAACCGTTTGAAATACAAAATTACTACTGATAAAATCGCTCCCAATTGAATCACAATAGTGAATAGTTTGGTGAAATCGTCATGTGCGATTCCAAAAAAAGACGAAGCAATAATCATATGCCCAGTCGAAGAAACAGGCAAAAATTCAGTAATTCCTTCAATAATTGCAAGGATGATTGCTTGTAGTGTATTCATTTTTATGTTTGTAAAATGGAGAAAACTAGTAACTATGCACTAATGACTAACTACTATTTTTTAGGATTTTTAAGAATAGCATAAATGGTGATGCCAAAGCCAATCAAAACGGTTGTTGGGGCCAAACGAATTCTTCTAAAGTCAAAAATAGCTTCACTAAAAACGGCAGGATCATTGCTTCCTCCACCAGACATTAAGATGAATCCAAGCGTAATCACGGCAATACCAATCAACAAAACAATGTAGTTGGTTTTTTCAAAAAGGAATTCTTTTTTTATTTCGTTGTTTTTCATTTTTATTTCAACTTAATGAATTATCGAATAGTTGTAACTGAATATTGAAATACTAATATAAATCGTCTGTTCTTAGATTTAAGAAACGTTGCGTTGCAAAATAAGTGCTCAACCAAGTGATTAAAACGCCAAGCCCAAATACGCCCAAAAGAATCACAGCAATAATTAATTTGTCTTCTAAAATTCCTAAATCAGGGAAGTTAGTTTCGATATAAATTAATAAAGAAATCAAGGCAACAATAGCTAAGCCAGCTCCAATCATTCCTAATTTTATACTCTTAATGACAAACGGTTTACGGATAAAAGATTTGGTAGCGCCCACCATTTGCATGGTTTTGATGATAAAACGATTAGAGTGGATGGATAAACGCAAGGAGCTGTTAATCAATAAAACAGCAATTACCGTTAGGAAACCACTGATGATTAAAATCCACATACTCACTTTTTTGATGTTATCGTTTACTAGATTTACCAATTGTTTGTCATAAACAATATCTGAAATCATTGGGTTTTTACGAAAATGACTTTCAATTCTTGCAATGCTATCACGAACCACATAATCCGCTTTTAGGTTGATGTCGTAGGAATTTTGAAGTGGATTTTCTCCCAAAAAGGTAAGGAAATCTTCTCCAATGATATCTGTGTGTTCTTTAGCTGCTTTTTCCTTAGAAACGTATACAAATTGTTTCGGAAATTTAGCCGCTTTTAATTCTTTTTCAAAGGCCTGAAAAGTACTGTCAGTAGCTTCTTTTTTGAAGAAAACAGTCATCGCAATTTTTTCTCTAAAATCATCGGCTAATTTTTTAGAATTCACGATGAATAGTCCTAATGTTCCCAATAGGAATAACACCAAAAAAACACTCAATACTACCGAAAAATAAGAGGAAATTAACCTGCGTTTTTGAAATTTGTCGAAGTTAGAACTCATAGCATACTTTAATTATGGCGTAAAAATAACAAACAAATTCTTTATTTAAAGTTAATAACGCCCAAACTTTCAACTTTCGTACAATAAATGTAAATTTGCGCTTTAAAATTTTTATTATTAAAACTTAGAAACTCAGCTACTTTTTAGCTTTGCAACTCGAAAATGAAATACAATCCGAACGAAATCGAAGCCAAATGGCAAAAATATTGGGCTGACAACAAGACTTTTGCAGCGCAAAATAACTCTGAAACCCGAGGCAATACCGAACAGAGTGTAGCTAAACCAAAATATTATGTTTTGGATATGTTTCCTTATCCTTCTGGAGCGGGATTACACGTTGGGCATCCTCTGGGGTACATCGCATCAGATGTGTATTCGCGTTTCAAAAGACATCAAGGGTTTAATGTTTTGCATCCAATGGGCTATGATAGTTTTGGATTACCAGCTGAACAATATGCCATTCAAACAGGACAACGTCCTGAAGATACTACACGCGTTAATATTGACGGAGGTTTAGATAAAGAGGGAAATGCAATTGCGGGTTACCGAAAACAGTTAGACAAAATAGGTTTTTCATTCGATTGGGACAGAGAAGTGAGAACTTCCAATCCTGATTATTATAAGCATACGCAATGGATTTTTATCCAATTGTTCAATTCTTGGTACAATAAAGACACCGATAAAGCCGAAGATATTTCGACTTTGACAGCTATTTTCGAAAAAGAAGGAAATGCTACCGTAAATGCTGTTTGTGACGATAACATTGCTCTTTTTTCAGCTAATGAATGGAACGCATTTTCTTCCGATGCGCAACAAAAAATCTTATTGCAATACCGATTAACCTATTTAGCAGAAACCGAAGTAAACTGGTGTCCTGGATTGGGAACGGTTTTGGCAAATGACGAAATTGTGAATGGCGTTTCAGAACGTGGTGGTTATCCTGTGATTCGCAAGAAAATGACCCAATGGAGTATGCGAATTTCTGCCTATGCCGAGCGTTTGTTGCAAGGATTAAACGATATTGATTGGAGCGAAAGTATCAAAGAAAGCCAACGCAACTGGATTGGAAAATCGGTTGGGGCGATGGTGGATTTCAGAATTCAGAATTCAGAAAGCAGTATTTCGGTCTTTACAACTCGTCCTGATACTATTTTTGGAGTAACGTTTATGACCTTGGCTCCAGAGCACGAATTAGTGGCTCAAATTACAACTCCAGAACAAAAAGAAGCGGTAGACGCTTATATTGAAAAAACAGCGAAACGTTCCGAAAGAGAGCGTATGGCTGATGTGAAAACTATCTCGGGAGTGTTCACTGGTGCTTATGCGGAACATCCGTTTACCAAAGAACCCATTCCAGTTTGGATTGGCGATTATGTGTTGGCAGGTTATGGAACTGGAGCAGTAATGGCGGTACCTTGTGGAGACGAAAGAGATTATGCTTTTGCGAATTTCTTCAAAGGCCAAAAGGGAATGCCAACCATCAAAAATATCTTTGACCAAGACATTTCAGAAGCGGCTTATGGTGCCAAAGAAGGGTTTCAATTAATCGATTCTGATTTCTTGAACGGCTTAGGTTACAAAGAAGCAACTCAGAAAGTAATTGCAGAACTTGAAGCAATAGGTCAAGGTAAAGGGAAAATCAATTACCGTTTGCGTGATGCGGTTTTCTCGCGTCAACGCTATTGGGGTGAGCCTTTTCCAGTATATTATGTGAATGGTTTGCCACAAATGATTGATGCCAAACATTTGCCAATCGTTTTACCAGAAGTAGAGAAGTATTTACCAACCGAAGACGGATTACCTCCGTTAGGAAATGCAACGACTTGGGCTTGGGATAGTGTAAATCACAAAGTGGTTGCAAACGAGCTTATCTCCCCTCTTTCGGAGGGGTCGGGGGAGGCCACCATTTTTCCTTTAGAATTGAATACGATGCCAGGATGGGCAGGAAGTTCTTGGTATTGGATGCGTTATATGGATGCGCAAAACGAAACCGAATTCGCTTCTGCCGAAGCCTTAAAATACTGGGAAAGTGTAGATTTATACATTGGTGGAAGCGAACACGCAACGGGTCACTTGTTGTATTCTCGTTTTTGGAACAAGTTCTTAAAAGACAAAGGTTTTGCTCCAACCGAAGAACCCTTCAAGAAATTGATTAATCAAGGGATGATTTTGGGAACTAGTGCTTTAGTTTACAGAGTTTCTGGAACTAATAAATATGTTTCTAAAAACCTAAAGAATGATTATGAAACTGAAGCTTTACATATTGATGTGAATATGGTAAATGCAGCAGATGAAATTGATGTTGAAAGATTAAAAAGTTGGCAACCTCAATTTAGTAATGCTGAATTTGTGCATGAAAATGGAAAATTCATCGTTGGTCGAGAAGTAGAGAAAATGTCTAAGCGTTGGTATAATGTAGTAAATCCAGATGATATTTGTAATGAATATGGTGCAGATACTTTGCGTTTGTATGAAATGTTCTTAGGGCCATTGGAACAAGCCAAACCTTGGAATACGGCTGGGATTTCGGGAGTTTTTGGTTTCTTGAAAAAACTATGGCGTTTGTATTTTGATGAGAATGGTTTGATTGTAAACAACGATGAACCTACAAAAGACAACTTAAAATCATTACACAAAACCATCAAAAAAGTGGCAGAAGACATTGAAGGGTTCTCTTTCAATACTTCGGTGTCACAATTTATGATTTGTGTGAATGAATTATCATCGCGAAACTGTCATTCTCGTGCCATTTTAGAACCTTTGGCGGTTGTGATTTCGCCTTATGCGCCTCATATTGCCGAGGAATTATGGTCGTTGTTAGGACACGAAGGGTCTATTGCAACTGTTCCTTTTCCAGTTTTTGACCCGCAACATTTGGTTGAAAGCGAGAAAGAATATCCGGTTTCTTTCAACGGAAAAATGCGTTTCACCATCAAATTGCCTTTGGATTTAACCAAAGAACAAATTGAGGAAATCGTAATGCAAGACGAAAGAACCCAAAAACAATTAGACGGCAGAACCCCAAATAAAGTGATTATTGTGCCAGGGAAAATCATCAACTTGGTAGGGTAAATTATTAAATTCTAACTTTAAAAAATCCAAATTCCAATTTCGCGATTGGAGTTTGGATTTTTTTTATAGAATATTTAACTCGTGTCAAAATGACATTTTTGGAGTTTGGTTCGTAAATTGTTGTCAACAAATGAGATAAAAAATTTAAACTAAAAAAACAAAAATATGGGAAGTGGTTATTTAATTTTGGCTGGAGCCATTATGCTTTTCAGCTGGTTAGTAAGTTCAAGATTGAAGAGTAAATTTGCGCACTATTCTAAATTGCAATTGCAAAACGGTATGTCGGGTGCAGAGATTGCTCAAAAAATGCTCGCAGATAATGGAATTTATGATGTTCGTGTCATTTCGACTCCAGGACAATTAACGGACCATTATAATCCAGCAGATAAAACAGTCAATTTGAGTGAGGCGGTGTACAACCAGCGTAATGCGGCAGCGGCAGCAGTGGCGGCGCACGAATGTGGTCATGCTGTACAGCATGCTGTGGGGTACGAATGGTTGCAAATGCGTTCTAAGTTGGTACCTATTGTAAGTGTTGCTTCTGGATTTGTGCAATGGATTTTGTTAGCAGGAATTCTAATGATTAAAACCTTTCCGAGCTTGTTGTTGATTGGGATTGTGATTTTTGCAGCGACCACTTTATTCTCTATTGTTACCTTACCCGTAGAATATGATGCGAGTAATCGTGCCTTAGCTTGGTTGAAAAACAAAAATATGCTCAATCGTGCCGAGTATGATGGAGCCGAAGATTCTTTAAAATGGGCAGCTAGAACCTATGTAGTAGCGGCTTTGGGATCAATTGCGACTTTGTTGTACTATGTTTCTATCTATTTGGGCGGTAGAAGGGAGTAAAAGAAAAATTCCAAAACAGAACATTCAAATTCCAATCTCGAAGTTTTGAGATTGGAATTTTTTATTTTACTTGGAATTTGAAATTTTTAGAGTTGTATTTGTCGTTCTATTTGCTGTTCTAGCGAAATAAACGTTTCGGTTCTGGAAACGCCTTCTATCGTCTGGATTTTTGAATTCAAAAGTTGCATTAAATGCTCGTTATCTCGGCAAATGATTTTAATTAAAATAGACCAATTGCCAGTTGTATAATGACATTCGAGTACTTCTGGAATTTTTTTTAAATCTTTTACAGCTTCTGAATTTCGGGCGGCTTTATCGAGATACACTCCAACGAAAGCCATAGTATTGTAGCCTAATACCTTATGGCTTACTGTGAATTTAGATCCGGAAATTACCCCAGATTGTTCCAGCTTTCGTAGTCGTTGATGAATCGCAGCACCCGAAATTCCAATTTTGTTGGCGATTTGCAAAATGGGTTTTCTGGCATCTTCCATTAGGTAGCGCAAAATTTCTTTGTCGATTCCGTCAATTTCAACTATAAGAGAATTGATTTTCATGTTATAATTTTTAACTAAAATAATGATTTTAGTTTAGATTTGAAATTAAAATCAAATTTGAGGATATAAAAAAATCCAAATTCCGTTTTTTAATTGGAATTTGGATTTTATATTTTGGAAGTTGAATGTATTATTTTCCTTTGTTAACCTCGGCAACGTATTTTTCTAAAGCCATGGTCATTGAGGGCGTTCCCGGAGTTGGAGCCATAATGTCTACACGCAATCCATGGTCTAAAGCTTCTTTTTGTGTAGTGCTTCCGAAAACAGCAATTCGAGTGTTGTTTTGCTCGAAATCTGGGAAGTTTTTATATAATGATTTGATTCCAGTTGGACTGAAAAAAGCTAAAACATCATAATAAACATCAGCCAAATCAGATAAGTCACTCATTACTGTTTTGTAAAAAGTGGCAGGTGTCCAATCTACTTTCAAAGCATTTAAAGTAACTGGTATATCTGCATTCAATTGATCTGAAGCGGGCAATAAGAATTTTTCGTCTTTGTACTTTTTGATTAGCGGAGATAAATCGGCGAAATCTTTTGGTCCAACGTAGATTTTACGTTTTCTGTATACTACATATTTTTGAAGGTAAAAAGCAATGGCTTCTGATTGACAAAAATATTTTAAATCTTCGGGAACTTTGTATCGCATTTCTTCGGCCACTCTAAAAAAGTGATCTACCGCATTACGACTGGTTAAAATAATAGCGCTGTAATTGTGTAGGTCGATTTTTTGCAATCGAATTTCTTTTGCGCTGACTCCTTCTACATGAATAAAAGGTCTGAAATCAATTTTTACTTTATGCTTTTGTTGCAACTCAAAGTAAGGAGAGTTCTCTACTTTAGGTTCTGGTTGTGACACCAAAATTGTTTTCACTTTCATAGTTGATATTGTCTAAGTATTCCCTTTTGTAAACCAATAATACATAAAATAATAGGGGGCTATTTCAAGTGCGCAAAGATATAAAATAAAATAAAACAATTTACCCATAATTAAACTTTGGTAGTTTTTTATTGTGAGTAAATAAGTGAAGAGGTTTATTATCAGTGCGATAGTGAAAATTGGTAAAAAAATGTTTTTTGAAAAGGAGTCAAAATAATAAAGAATCAAATCTATGGGTAAGATAATTAGCCCAATATAAGTACGGTAGGTCACTTTCTTGAGATTGAATTGCTCCATAAATTCTTCGATTTTGAAGGCAGTAGCAATGATCTTCTCAATCAAGAATTTAGCCAAAATAAAATAGGTAATAAAGGTGAATAATTGAATGAAGAGCATCCAATCGGATTTTGAGGCTCGACCATAATAGCTTAAAAAGAGTTGTATAAAAAAGGCAAAGGATATGATTTGAACTACAAGTAAGCCAATGGTAAAACCACTCATCAAATGGCTACTATCGCGATACATTTTGATGTATTTGTCAGAATAAATTAATTTGGTGAAATCACTGAAGCGATTTTCGAAGACCGATTTGGTCAAAGCGATTAGTATTAGGGAAAGGACAAAAAGTGCCGTTGCCCAGTCTTTGTTCTCTATTATTCTCAGGTGAAGTACGGGATCCATCATAGCCAACAAAATTACTAATTTTTTGTTTCAATCTTTTTATTATAGATTTATTATGAATCAAATGCTATAAAAAGTTTACTTTTGCCGTGAAATTGCTACAAATATGAACGATAGTATTGTTATAATTCCAACCTATAACGAAATTGAGAATGTCGAAAAAATCATTCGAGCTACACTTTCTCAGCACAAATCTTTTCATATTCTAATTATAGATGATAACTCACCCGATCACACTGCTGATAAGGTGGCTTTGCTTCAAGAAGAATATCCAGGAAGATTATTTTTAGAAAAAAGAAAAGAAAAATCAGGTCTTGGAACGGCATATGTTCATGGATTTAAGTGGGCATTACAGCACAAGTATCAGTTCATTTTTGAAATGGATGCCGATTTTTCACACAATCCTAACGATTTAGAAAAATTATACGATGCTTGTCATTTTGGCGGCGCAGATTTAGCCATAGGTTCTCGATACGTGACAGGAGTAAATGTGGTCAACTGGCCTTTAAGCCGCGTTTTGATGTCTTACTTTGCTTCGGTTTATGTAAGATTGATTACAGGAATGAAGATTCATGATGCAACCGCAGGATTTGTTTGTTACAAAAGAGAAGTTCTAGAGTGCATCAATATTGATAGAATAAAGTTTGTGGGCTATGCTTTTCAAATCGAAATGAAGTATAGAACGTACTGCAAAAAATTTGATATTACCGAGGTTCCAATTATTTTTACAGATCGAACCAAAGGGGTTTCCAAAATGAGTAACTCCATTATTATTGAAGCTGTTTTTGGAGTTATTTCACTCCGATTCAGACAATTAATTAGAAGACTTTAAAAGCCAGAAAAATGAATAAGATTTTAATAAAGAATGCAAAGATTGTAAATGAAGGGACCGTTTTTGAAGGTGATTTATTAATTGAAAATGATTTAATTGTTGAAATTGCTGAAACGATTAGTCCCAAGTCATCCGATTGTAAGATTATTGATGCCGAAGGAAATTATTTGATTCCGGGTGCAATAGATGACCAAGTGCATTTTAGAGAACCAGGGTTAACCCACAAAGGAGATATTGAATCTGAATCTAGAGCAGCTGTAGCTGGAGGGATAACTTCATTCATTGAGCAACCTAACACGGTTCCTAATGCAGTAACTCAAGAATTATTAGAACAAAAGTACCAAATAGCTGCGGAGTCTTCTTTTGCCAACTACTCATTTATGATGGGGGGTACCAATGATAATTTGGAGGAAATCTTAAAGACAAATCCGCGAAATGTTGCTGGACTTAAGCTCTTTTTGGGTTCGTCAACAGGAGATATGTTGGTAGATAGTACGGATTCATTAGAGAAAATCTTCTCAAGTACCAAATTGTTAATTGCTGTGCATTGTGAAGATGAAAGTACTGTTAAGTCAAATTTAGCCAAATACAAAGAGCAATATGGTGATGATATTCCCGTAGAGTACCATCCTTTGATTCGTACAGAAGAAGCTTGTTATCTTTCTTCATCAAGAACAGTTGAATTGGCCAAAAAAACCGGAGCAAGATTACATGTTTTTCACATATCTACAGCCAAGGAGTTGAATTTGTTTACCAATAAAATTCCATTGTCTGAGAAAATGATTACTGCTGAAGTATGTATTCACCACTTATGGTTTTCAGACGAAGATTATAAAACCAAAGGGAACTTTATCAAATGGAATCCAGCGGTTAAAACAGCCAAGGACCGAGACGCTTTATGGAAAGCAGTAAATGATGGTAGAATTGATGTAATTGCTACAGATCATGCTCCTCATACATTAGAGGAAAAAAGTCAAGTGTATACCAAAGCTCCTTCTGGTGGACCATTGGTGCAACACGCAGTAGTGGCGATGTTTGAAGCCTATCATCAAGGAAAAATCACTATCGAAAAAATTGTGGAGAAAATGTGCCACAATCCTGCATCGCTTTTCAAAATCGAGAAACGAGGTTTTATTAAAGTGGGGTATTATGCCGATTTAGCCATTGTGAATGCAGGCTTGCCTTGGAGTGTAAAAAAAGAAAATATTTTAGCCAAATGTGGTTGGTCTCCTTTTGAAGGGTATACCTTCAAATCTAGAATTACCCACACTTTTGTAAATGGTCAATTGGTGTACCAAGGATTCAAAGTAAGTCCAAAGAAAGCAGGTAAACGATTATTATTTGATAGATAAAGAGATGAGAAAAGGAATCCTATTTTTTGCACTCTTAGTTTCATTCGTTGGATGTCGAAAAGAAGAAACAGTCAAAACTCCAAAAAAGTTGATTGACAAAGCGGTTATGGTTAATGTTTTTTATGATTTGGCCTTACTAGAAGCTTCAAAATACCAAATGATGTCTAAAACGGAGTACCAAAAAATTTCGCCTAAAGAATTCATTTTAAAAAAATACAAAATTGATAGTGCTCAGTTTTCGCAGAGTAATATTTATTATGCGTTTTCTATTGAGGAGTATAAAGCTATGTTTGAGCAAGTGCAGAAACGACTACAAACCAATAGTGATAAAATGGATACCATTATAAAACGTAAGCAAGAAAAATTAAAGCTGAATTCAAAAACTCATTCAAAAAGTAGAGTAGAAAAATTAGCACAATAACTTAAAACGTAGGTGCAATCTCTTGAATGTAAGCTTTTATGTTCGTAAAAGTAGACTCTAATTGGGAAACGATTTTCTGGTTACTGTAAGGTGTTGTAGAATGCGAAGCTTTAGCAGTCACGCGACTAAAAGTACGTTTTTTAAGGTTTAAAAATGCTAAAAACGCATCTATTTTCCAAGCAATAGTAGTAAGTAAAGGACTGGCATAACGTGTCGGTCTTTTTACTTTTAAGGCATCAGCGATAGTAAAAAAAACATCTTTAAAGACTAAGTTTTCGGCAATCAAAGTGAATCTTTCGTTGCAACAATCGCTTTTCATTAAGCAGTACATACTGCTTATTACATCTGGAATGGCGATAAAAGCAGTGGTTCCCAAAGTGTAGTAAGACAAGCCTTTTTTTATAGTAGTGAACAAAGTCCCACTTCCTTGCGATGGAAAACCTGGGCCTAAAATTACACCCGGATTTACAATTAATACTTTTAAGCCTTCTTGCTGACCGCGCCAAACTTCCATTTCGGCACCATATTTTGAAATAGCATAATCGCTATGGGGTTTCTCAGGGTTCCACTCGGTGGTTTCGTTGATTTCTGTTTCGTGAGGAGCTAAATCGCCCAATGCGGCAATCGAACTTACAAAACATAGCTTTTCAGTTTTTTTTGCCAAACAAAAATTGACAATATTGGCGGTTCCTTCGATATTCGTTTTTCGGATGGCATCTTCGTCTTTGGGGTCAAACGAAATCAAAGCAGCACAATGATAGACTTGCTTAATGTCTTGGAATGCCATCTCAAGAGAGGGAATGTCTAAAATATCTCCCGGTATCCATTCAATTGCGCCAAACAAATGTTCTTTTTGGTAATAGCTAAATAGCGCTTTGGTTTTAGAACAATTTACTTCTGTTCGATACATTGCTCGAACTTGTTCTCCATTTTCTATCAAATGAAGTAATAAATGTGCGCCAACTAAGCCAGTTCCTCCTGTTACTAATATCATTTTGTAAAGATAACTTTTTGTAAGTAAGAGGCAAAATTACAAAGTATCAGAGTTACTTTGGCTCTAATTTTTAAAATTACATTTTATGATTGCCATTGAAATTCTTACCAGCATTGCTTTTTGATTTTGATGTTGATGTTGACATTGATTATATTTGTGCAAATTATTTAAAAAATGAAGAATCTAGTTGAAGAATTAAAGTGGCGAGGGCTATATCATGACAGCATGCCAGGAACGGAAGAACAATTGCTAAAAGAAGTAACGGCGGCATATATTGGTTTTGATCCAACAGCAGATTCACTACATATTGGTAGTATGGTTCAGATTATATTATTGGTTCATTTAAAGAATTTTGGTCATAGGCCTATCGCTTTGGTGGGTGGTGCAACCGGAATGATTGGCGATCCATCTGGAAAGTCTGATGAAAGAAATTTGTTAAATGAAGAGACTTTGGCTAAAAACGTTGCTGGAATTAAAAGTGTTCTGTCACGTTTCTTAGACTTTAATTCATCTGATAAAAATGCTCCCGTTATGGTGAACAACTATGATTGGATGAAAGAATTCTCGTTTATTGATTTTGCCCGTGAAGTTGGAAAACGTATCACGGTTAATTATATGATGGCGAAAGATTCTGTTAAAAAGAGGATTAACGGAGAAGGTGAGGGAATGTCTTTCACTGAATTCACTTACCAATTAATTCAGGGTTACGATTTTTATCATTTATATAAAAACAATAACTGTCTTTTGCAGATGGGAGGTTCTGACCAATGGGGAAATATTACCACAGGTACAGAATTAGTGCGCAGGATGGGAGGAGAAAATGCAAAAGCCTTTGCTTTAACAACGCCTTTGATTACAAAAGCTGACGGTTCAAAATTCGGGAAATCAGAAGGAGGAAATATCTGGTTGGATGCTGATAAAACTTCGGTTTATAAATTTTATCAATTTTGGGTAAATACAACTGATGTTGATGCTGAAAAATATATCAAAATTTTCACTTTTTTAGATAAAGAAACGATTGATGCTCTAATTGAGGAACACAAAACCGCTCCGCATTTAAGAGTTTTACAAAAGAAATTAGCTGAAGAGATTACGATTTTTGTTCATAGTAAAGAGGATTTAGATAAAGCAATTCAGGCTTCGAATATCTTATTTGGAAATGCCACAGCCGATGATTTGAAGCAATTAGATGAAGCTACATTCTTAGAGGTTTTTGATGGCGTTCCTCAGGCAGAAATTGCCAAAAGTGAAGTGGAAGCTGGTTTGGATATCATTACAGTTTTAAATGAAAAAACAGGTTTTTTTAAATCGAATGGTGAAGCGAGAAGGGCCTTGACGGCCAATTCTATTTCTGTTAATAGAGAAAAAGTAAAAGAAGATTTTATGTTGACGACCAATGATTTAATCAACGATCGATTTGTCTTGTTACAAAGTGGTAAGAAAAATTATTTTGTAATTAGAGTGGTGTAACACCCGAAATTTATACATTTAAAAGTCTGCAATTTTATTGCGGACTTTTTTTATTTTGACAAATCGATAAGGGCTTTGTTGGATGTAAAATAGCCTTTAATAAAAGAAGCGTCATTTTTTATGGTTTTGAAGTCTTCTGAACTTAATTTAAAACTCAATTCTTCTTTAAGAGTAACTAAGGAAAGTTCAATAAAAAATGGACTAGTTTCGCCTAAATAATACTCGTTATCATCGGTTTTAAAGTATCTTTTTTTGTTCCAATAAAGATCTTGATGATAGGTTTTACTTGATTTTGAAGGTAACCTAATTATATTACTCATTAATTTTTTGCTAGATTCTTTTTGAAAAAAATCAGGATCACTAGTTATTCTTTTTCGATAGGAACGAAGTGAGTCAAGAGTGATGTTTAGTTCTTCTGCTTTCATTTTATCCAAAACTTTACCTCTTTCCTCAAAATCTAATACATTCGAAAGTTTGGAATAATCATTTTTTGAATTCGAAAGAATTCCATCGGCAGGAATTAATGTGTCATTTTCAAATATTTTAAATAACATTGCTGTTTGTAATGATCCACGGTGTGCAGGATTAAAATAATTTGCAGTGAAGAAAAAAGCAATTTCTTTATCAGTAGTGTTTTCTAGTGTATATTCAATGTTGAATTTTCTATGGTTTTTATCACTGTTATCCGTCGTAATTGTATTGATTTTTATTTGTAATTGAGCAGCAACCAATAGTGGAAAGCAAAAAAATAGTATCAATATTCTTCTCATAAAAAAAGAATTAAACCACCATCAAATTACACCCACGAATATCCGAATTGTCAAAACGACCTAATACTTCAAAAGTACCATTAGTGTATTTTTTTCCCAAATCTTGAGTGGCAATAAAAGAGCAGGAATTACGATTGGCCAAATCAATCACGTTGATTCCTCCAGTCTTTCCGTTGGTTATATAACTTAAAGCATCTTCGGTATCACGAATTAGGATTTGCATCCAAGAGGGGCATTCAAATATGCCTTCTCCAAGCGAATACGCCTGTGAGAGCAATTCGGTCATACCGTATTCTGAATGAATGCTAGAAACACCAAAACCGGCGCATAATTGTTCGTGCAATTCTTCACGTATCATTTCTTTGCGTTTGCCTTTCATGCCTCCTGTTTCCATAATGATAGTGTTTTGGAGCTGAAATTTCCTTTTTTCAATCAAATCTAACAAAGCGTAGGTGACACCAATCAAAATTACATTTTGCCCTGAGTTATCTAGTGCGATTAACTTTTCTATTAATTCCTCGTGATTGTTGAGGTAAAAACCACTTTCAGGTTGATTGGATAACTGAATTAAATCTTCGACCATATAAATCAAGGAGGAGCCTTCGCGCTCTAAATAAGAAGGTAAAAGAGCCAAAACGACATAATTCTCAATGTTGCCATAAAACTGAGAGAACCCTCGACGATAACTTTCTTCATAAAGAGTGACATCAGTAACTAGGTGTTTACTTGTGGTCATACCTGTAGTTCCGCTGCTCGTAAAAATAGCTTGAGGCGTCTCATTATTACTCACAACTGTATGGCTTTTGTAAAACTGAATGGGTAAAAACGGAATTTGTTGTAGTGTTTTTACTTTTTGTACATCGGTGTGTAATAAATTACAAAATTCTTGATAAACCAAGTTGTTTTCGTATTGGTAACGAAACGTTTTTAAAGCAATTTTTTCAAATTGCTTTTGGTTGGAAATCGAAAAAAGATCAGAATTAGAGACCAATGCAGTATTTTTTTTTGACAAAGGTATACTTTTTTGCCCTTTTATGAGTTTATAATCAAAATGGAGTAGACAAAAAAAAGCTCCAATTTTGTTGGAGCTTTTTTTGGGTGGTTAATTATAGTTATCTGATGATTAGTTTGCGTGTTGCTGTGGCTTGATTTTCATTGATTTTTATGATGTACACTCCAGGAGAAAGCGAGGAAACATTAAGTTCTCTTGAACTCAATTGCGTTTGAAGCACTTTTTTTCCTAAAACATCAAAAATGGTGATTTCTTTTTCTGAATCCTCTTTGGTAGAAATGTATACTTTACCATTACTCACAGGATTAGGATACAAGCTCAACCCTTCGATAGAAGTGTTTTCTTGAGTCTTTGGTTGTTGTTTGGTTTCCTGAGCTGAAACCCTCACAGAGAAAAACAAAACCAATAAGAGTATAATATAAGAGTAGTTTTTTACCATTAGCTTAGATTTAATAGTAAAGATATAAAATTCATTTTAAATAAATAAAAAAATGCCTTTCAAATTTGAAAGGCATTTTTGAAGATTAAAAAATCTTAAATTATTTGATCAAGCTAGCTCCATCAACAATTGCCCATGCACCAGCTGTTAATGTAGCTCCTGTAGCTGTAGTACTTGTAGTGTAGTTTCCTGTTGGGAAAGCTACTGTAAAAGTAGTTCCAACACCAGCAAATTGAGAAGTACCATCATTGATTTTTACATTCAACATTTTGATTTTACCACCAGTTACTTGGTTGTCATTTGTTGATTTGTCTTGAATTCTAACAGCTGTAGCAGGAAGAGCTGTAGTACCAGTAGTATATCCAGAGATCACTACGTTTGTATATTCACCATTTCCTTCTTTTTTGAATTGGATAGCATCGTATTCAGCAGCAGAAGAACCTCCCTCAGTTACAGTACCAGCTGCTCTTGTTAATGTAATGTTACTAATTTTAGGACCGAAAGCATTGTTTACAGATTTTGCTTCAATTTCCATTCCGTAGTTTCCTGTAGCAACTTGGTAAGCTAACCAGTTTGTATTAGCATCACCTCTCCAACCATCTTGCCAGTCGAAAGAATCATCAAAATTACCGTAAGAAATTAAGTTTTTAGCACTAACAGTTCCACCATAAAATTCAAAACCGTCATCAGCTCCTTTGTAAGCTACTAAGTTTTCTAGCACCGTTCCTGATCCTACAGAATAGAATGAGAATCCGTTCATTTCACTAGTGTTATCAGTCAATTTTTTTCCAGCGTATTCAACTCTTACATATTTTAAAGAACCACCATTGTGTGCTGCGTTTGTCCCGCCGTAAGGTAAGTTGTTTCCGTCTTCTGATGTTGCAGTTGTAACTCCATTTGCACCAACTATTGGAGCATCTCCGAACATGATGATTCCTCCCCAAGACCCTGGAGTTTTAGATGCTTCTGTAAATACAACTGGTAATGCAGCAGTTCCATTTAGGAATAATTTACCTCCGTTTTCTACTAAAAGAGCATCAGCAGTTCCGTCAGCCAAAGTAGCAGTAATTGTTGAACCTGCTTCGATTGTTAAAGATCCTCCGCTTTTGATTTTTACAGTCCCTTGTATAGTGTAGTTTCCTAATGGATATGTTTTTGCAGTAGTAATGTCTCCTGTAATAGTTCCAGTAGGTATTGGTTGTGTAGTGATGTCTTCGTTATCAGATGAACAACTACCTAAAAACAAAGCTACGATTGATAAGCTTAAAACTAATTTTTTCATTTTTTTACTATTTGTTTGTTGTGATTATTTGATACAAATGTAACTACGACTTCTAAGAAGAAAGTTAACCTAACATTATAATACCATTGCTAAAATTTGAACTTTAGGTAAATTTTATGTAAAGTCTTTTTTTCTTTTCGGTTTTCGGTTTTCAAAAAAAAAGCTACCCGTTTTAGGTAGAGCCACTGAAAAACCACGTCAATTTTGATAGACCTCGTTTTTAGATAAAAAAAACGCTTATAATTGGATTTTAATCTTCCTTTTATAAGCGTTTTTCCTTTGTGATTAATTTTTTAATGGGATTT